>JAKBCQ010000546.1 GCA_021807585.1 Planctomycetota bacterium
GCAAGCGTCGCCGACCGACGCGCGTCGACGTTGCCGCCTCCCCTGATATGAAAATCTCTAACAACGTGATCGGTGTTTTTGTTGACGAGATCCCAGGGATAAGCGATCCACTCGCCGCCGAATTCATACGAAGGCGCGCGGCTTGCCAGGCGTTCGAACCAGCCGTCGACGCCCGTCGGTTCAAGATCCGCGGCTTCTTCGGGAGCGACGAACGCGCAAGCGGGACGCCCCTCGCAAAGACCGATCCAGGTCGGCTCCTGACCCGGAAGCTCAAGACGATCGGGGGGAATCCACCGCGCCGCCGCGACCACGACGGGCCGCTGCGCCAGCCAACCGCGATCGTTCACCGCGATGTGCGGATTCCGTTCGCGCTCGAGCTCGGCGAGATGCGATCGGATCACGACGCCGAATTGATCGAGCGCGGGATCAAAACCCAACGCACGAATCAATTTATGTTGAATCGTCGATCCGCCGAGCAGCAGATCGTAGACGGGGCGGCTTAAAGTCAGCGGTTCCAGCCGAGCCGCTCCCGAATCCTCCACCAGGCAAAGACGCATCTCAAAAGCTCCTTCGCGTCACGATCGGCCAAAATCGGCGTGTCGAAGCGCCGCGTCGATTCCGTGGACCTCGGCCCAAGGGAATGAGTCGTGCGGTCGGGATGGGGTTCACGCGATGGCCGCCGATTCGACTCGATCATTCCCTTCGTCAAAGATCATAACGCGTTCGACCGCTTTTTCTCCACCCCAATCGTTACGCGGTCGATCCCCGTTCGAGACACGTCACTCCGCGTGTTTCATCAATCATTCATCGATGTCGATCCCCGTCGACACCCCGACCGCGAATCGCACCGAATCGGCGACGTACGCGGAACCGGCTTCACCGCCGCTAGCTTCACGAGTGCCGACCCACGTCGCGTCACGGAAGCGTCAATAACTATCTTGATATAATCATATGTATGATTAATCGGTAATTATCGGCGACTCCTTTTCCTCGATTGCTCGGCTAGATCCGCGCGTTAAACTCGGTTCGGACCGTTTCCCGGATGATTGAACCGGTTCCGATAAATCACATGCTCGGCGATGCCTCGGAACTTCGTGAAGTAACGCTGGAAGACGTTCGTCTGAGCGCTGAATCCCGCTTGTTTGCTCGTAAAGCCCGGTCGGGACGGGAAGCTTCCGCTGAACGACCCCGCGAGCGAATTCCCCGCGACGTCTTTCACCCCTCCCGCGATCACGTTAAGCACGTATCGTCCCATCGGCAGGCGACGACCGTCGTTCCATGTCATCGTTACCACATAGGGATTTGTCGGCGAACCCGTGTGCGAAAGCTGGAGATTCGTCGGCGTGAACCAGCGACGCATCAAGACAAGCCGATGCGGAACGGGCCGACCCGCGAGGCGATAATTCGCGGGATTGAGCAGGCTCGCCGGATCAAGGCCGCTGAGGTTGTCTTGGAATTGAATCGCGACGGCGCCGAGCCCCGGCCGGAAAGTTACCCCCGTAACGACCGGCGGCGTCGTGTCGATCGTCAAGCTTCCAAGCGACGCTGATTCATAATACGATCCGATCGAAGCGATCGCGGTCATCGAGTAAACCCCTTGTGCGAGCGGAAAACTCGTGTCCGACGCCGTCCAAAATCCGCTCGCGTTCGCGGCTCCGGTCGCGATCAATCCGCCCGGACTGAGAAAGATTCGAATCGTCGCGAACGGCGTCGCGGTCCCCTGGAACGTCGGGGTCGTGATCCGCGTGACATTCCCATCCGCCGAACTTCCCGTATCGCTTTGCGGGCTAAGTCCTCCTGTGATCGGGCTTGAGACGGTCGAGATCGTCGCCCCCGAGCCGACTTCCGGCGCGATCGCCGAGAGGTTCGACGTGATCGGGACGCCGCCGATCAAGCTATGAAACGTCCCCCCCTGATCGGCGAGCCCGACTTCCACATTGAATACAGATGGCTGATCATATGTATGGCTACCAAGGACGAAAAACTCGCCGGGCGCCGCGGGATCGGCGACGACCGTCCCTTGGCTTGCGGGAGATCCGTCGGCCCAGTTGATCGACGTTCCGAAGGCGCCCGCGGTTTGAACCCCCGTGACGTCGTGGAACGCCGCGATCGGAACCCCGACAAGCGGAACGCCGACAAACGTCGAAATCGGCGGTACGCCGACGAAGACGGGTTCGGATGCGAGTGAATTCACAACAATACTCGTTAGATACGAATAGGTGATTCTCGATCCCGATCCGAGCGCGATCGTTCCCGGAGTGAGGACGTTCGAGGTGGTGAACTGGGCGTTCACCGTGAGATCGTTGACGCCGCCGACCGGCATAACGAGTAACGGCGCTTTGGTGATCGCGAGCGTTCCGTTCGGCGATAGCCCCTGGGCCGCGACGACGATCGTGTTATCGCCCGGTCCCATGTCGATCGTCGTCGGGATATTCGCCGGAGTCGTGACGACGTTCCAAGTCGCGGGCTCGTACGTTCCCTTCAGCGTGAGCGTCGTCGGATGAGCGAGTCCGGAGAATTCGACGATCCCCGCTCCTCCAAGTGTGAATGAGCCGCTTTGAAGGACGTACGGGGAGGCGACAAGACCGCTCATGTCGTTGATTCCCAACGTCGCCGTTCCGATTCCTTGTAAGACGACGGGCGCCGAGAATGTCGTCGATCCGATCGGACCGTCCACGAATAATTGATCGAAATTTGTTGAAGGCGCCGAATCGTTGATCGTCAGCGAGGTCAATCCGCTCGCCTCGCCGGTCACTCCGAGAATATCCCCCCCCGCGGTCGATCCGTCGAACGTCAAACTCTTTAGAGTCGCGCTCGAGTAGTTGAAATCCAAACCCGCGATCAACATGTCCGTCGCCGAAATATCGATGTTTCGACCCGTCGTGTCCGTCGCGTCGTCGATGTTGAGCGTAAGAGGGGCGCCTGATCCGCCGATGAGTGAAACATTCCCAACCGATGAAGCCGCCACGGTTGAACTTCCCAGATTGACGACGTCCCCCGTTCCCGTGACGAACGAAAGCGAAAAGGGAGTCGGAGTCGTCGGAGTCCCCGTGACGTTCACCGTGTTTGAGCCGGTGTTCGGACCATCGAGAGTCAGATTCGTAAGCGAAGCCGACGCATAATTGATTGTCGAACCCGAAACGAAGCTCACCGCGGTCGAAGTCACGTTCATCGTATGTGGATGCGCGGCGGCCGTATCGTCGATCAACAGCGACGTGGTTCCACCCGTTCCGGTGGACACATCGATATTGGATAACTGATTGGCCGCGTTCCCGATCGACACCGAATTCCCCGTCGAAGATCCCGTATCGACGATCAATGGATTCGTGGCGACGGGCGTTCCGGTAATGCTCACGCTGATGGCCATTAGATTGGAACCGTCGAACGTGAGCCCCGTGAGAGACGCTCCTCCAAATGTGAATGTTGAAAATCCGACGAATTCAAAAGCTGTGGCGCTGATGCTGGTTTGATTGATCATCAAGCCCGCGGCGTCGTTGATCATCAGGCTCGTCGATCCCCCGGTATTCGTCGTGATGTCGACGGGTCCGAGGTTTTCGGCCGGGTTCGTCGCGTTGCCAAGATCGACCGCGTTCGAG
>JAKBCQ010000547.1 GCA_021807585.1 Planctomycetota bacterium
TGCGGTTTCCAGAAATCCGCGATTTTCTTCGAACGCTCGCCGACTCAACAATCCCAACGACCGACGCTCGAACGCTTGTCGAGCCGGCAATGTCATTATTTATTGATACCACTTGCGCGTCCGCCGAGTTCGGGTCGACGCGTCTGATCGCGACAACCCCGCGCGACGGCTGGGCGCTCGCACCCGCGGCGCCGAGGTCAGGTCGCGACTTCGTCCGACGCGTGTTCAAGTATCGATTGCGCCCGAGCCTCGGGCGCTTCATTCGTCAACGAATCGATCGCGACCGATCCTGAAGGCGCGATCGCGGCGGGTTCGCCCGCGGCCGAATCGCCGGCGCGGCCTTCATGATTCGCGTTCGATTCGGCCCCCCCCGATTCGATTTCTCGCTCGCTCGCATGAGATCCCTCGGCGCGGTTCGATGCCGAAGAATCCGCGCCCGACTCCGGCGGAGACGACGTCGCCGCGGACGCTTTCTCGACCTCGGATTCGGTCGGCTCCT
The DNA here is from genome assembly GCA_021807585.1 of Planctomycetota bacterium. GTDB lineage: Bacteria > Planctomycetota > Planctomycetia > Isosphaerales > Isosphaeraceae > JAKBCQ01. The sequence goes on from JAKBCQ010000547.1 coordinate 500, forward strand.
CGGTTCGCGCTTGCCAAAGCTGCTTCAATTGCCCGAACGAGCGTAGCGGAACATCGCCCGCAAGCGCCTCTTTGGAAAGCGGTTTGGGAGGAACGCTCGGTTTCGGAGGCCGCGGAACGGGTCGAGGTTGCGGCTGAGCCGCACCTCCAGTCGCACCGCCTCTTTGATAGCGCGAGCCGCCTCGATCGGAACCCCCTTGACCGGGCCCCCCCGTACGATAACCGGGTCCGCCCGGCGGTCGACCCCCTCCCGGTCGACCTTGGCCCCCTCCGCCCCCTCCCCCTTCGGGGCCGCGGCCGGGAGGCCTCGATTCGGGCCGACGTTGCTCGCCCCCCGCCGCGACGGGTTGCGGACGACCTGAACGTCCCGTCTGGGCGTTCGCGGCGTTCTCGCCGCCGGGACCTCCAGGCGCCGTCGCCGCGGGAGCGCGATCGCGACCTCGACCCGGTCGACCCGCGTCCTGACGTCCCCCTTGAGCCCCCTCGCCGCCGCGACGGTCGCCCCCCTGACCTTGACGCCGATTCTCCTCGGCCGAACCCCGCGGCCCGCCCCGAAAACGCTGCGTCCCGGGCTTCACCATCGTCAGCGAAACCCGCTTCCGTTCGTGATCAACCGTCATCACCCACACCGTCACCACGTCTCCCACGCTGATGATCTCGTGAGGATTCTTAATATACCGATTTGCCAATTGACTGATATGAACAAGCCCCGAATCTTTGAGGCCGATGTCGACGAACGCGCCGAAATCGACGACGTTGAGCACGGTTCCCTTTAGTTCCATCCCCTCGACGAGGTCCTCGAGCTTGAGGACGCCTCGTTTGAAGATCGGCTGGGGGAGATCCTCTCGAGGGTCGCGGTCGGGCCTGGCGAGCGCATCGACGATATCACGCAACGTCGGCTCGCCGACCGCCAGCTCTTTGGCGAGAGCCGGGAAATCGAGCTCCGAGAACTTGCCGCGAAGCTCGGCGAGCCGATCTTTGTCCGCGACGACGTCCGGGACGCACCCGAGCCGCTCCAAAAGACGCTCGGCCACTCCGTAACTCTCGGGGTGAATCCACGTTCGGTCAAACGGATTGCCGCCGTCGCGAATCTTGAGAAATCCCGCGGCCTGCGTATACGTCGCGGGACCAATCCCCTCGATCGCCAGCATCTGATCGCGACTCGCATACGCGCCCGTCGCCGTCCGATGCTCAACCATCCGCCGCGCCGTCGCCTGATTCAACCCCGAAACATACCGCAACAAAGATACGCTCGCGGTGTTCAAATTCACACCCACAAAATTGACGCAGCTCTCGATCACCGAATCGAGCGTCTCTTTTAAATGTTTTGGATTGACATCATGCTGATATAAGCCAACGCCAATACTTTGGGGCTCGATCTTGACGAGCTCGGCGAGAGGATCGAGCAGCCGCCTGCCGATCGAAACGACTCCGCGTGCGGTCGCGTCGAGATCGGGGAACTCCTCGCGACCGACGACGCTCGCCGAATAAACGCTTGCGCCGGCCTCGTTGACGATCACATAAGCCAGCTTCGCCAGGAGGGGGTCGGCGGGGTGAGCGGCGGGAGGAGGTGGAGGCGGAGGAGGCGTTTTCACCTTGGGAGGTCTCGGCGCGTGCGAAGTCGATTTCGGCTGCGCGGGAGCAGCCGATTCCTTCGATTCGGTCGATCCCTGAGCGGATCCGCCCGTCGATGGTGAAGGCTCGACCGAGGCGGCCTCAGCGACCGCCCCCTCGCTCGGCGCGACGACTTCGGGCGAAACCGCGGCATGCTCGCCCCCTCCGCTCGCCTCCTGCTCATCTCCCAGTGCAACCACCGCGGCGGGCTCGGTCGCGGCGGCTTCCATTGAGCACATTTCATCCGCGGCGGCTTCGACCGGATTCGCCTCGGCGTGCTCGTGTGAACCGTTCTCTGTGGATTGGGAGGCGTTCAACCCCTCGACCGCCGAATCGCTCGAAACCGGCAAAACCTCATCCGAACCCGAACCGCCAGAAACCGGAGGGATCTCTTCCAAACCCTCCGAAACACGCTGAGACTCGTCGACGACACCCTCGGTCGCGTGCGAAGCTTCGGGCGATTCGTGAGCCGCCTCAAACAAAGCCGCCGCCGCGATCGCGGCCGCGGGGACGTCAAAAACCGGAGCTTGAACGCCGGGCGACGAAGCCGCAACATGAGCCTCCGAAGCCGAACTTACCGCCGGCTCGACCGCCGACGGATACGGCGTCGCGGGGTTCTGATGAAAATGTGTTCCTTCAGCGATGATCTCGGCGACGAGTTCCTCGGTTTCCCGGCACGCGGTTCCGTTGCCGATCGCGACGACCGAGACCGAGTGCTTGCCGATCAGGTCTTTGAGCATCACTTTGGCGTCATGTCGTCGATTTTGCGGCGCGTGGGGATAGACGACCGCGTGTTCGAGCGGATTCCCCTGACCGTCGATCACAGCGACCTTGCAGCCCGTCCGTTGACCAGGGTCGATCGCCAAAATCGTTTGAGGAGTGATCGGCGGCTGGAGCAACAACCCGCGCAGATTGCACGCGAAAACGTCGACCGCGTGCCGCTCCGCGACCTCCGTCAGGTCGCGCCGAATTTCCCGCTCCAACCCCGGTAAAAGCAGCCGATCAATCGCGTCCGAAGCGACCTTCCGGAGAAATTCGCCGTGGGGATGCTCGTTAACTTTTATAAGCGTGAGCACGCATTGCTCGATTTGTTCGCGCGGCGCCTCGATCTTAACCTTGAGAGGCCCTTCTTTTTCGCCGCGATTGATCGCCATGACGCGATGCGGCGGAATGTGCGAAACGGGCTCGGAATGCTGGAAATAATCGCGGTAATCGAGCCCCTGACCGTCGGGGAGCTTCTCGGATTTGGAGGTCGTCAGCTTGCCGCCGCGCCAGCAGAGCCGCCGAACCTCTTCACGAATCAACGCGGTTTCGTGGACGACCTCGGCGAGAATATCGCCCGCACCCGCAAGAACCTTCTCAACCGAATCGAGCTGCTTCTCAACGTTGACGTAAGGCTCGGCCGCGGCGTTCAGATCCGCGACCGAAGGATCCCCCGCCATGATCGCCGTCGCCAACGGCTCGAGCCCGCGATCCCGAGCG
>JAKBCQ010000548.1 GCA_021807585.1 Planctomycetota bacterium
TCGCGGCGGGCGCGCTCGGCGTGCCGCTCTTGCCTCTTGATATTCGCGAGCGAATCGAATCGTTGCGCGTCGCGATCGATTTGAACGCGGTTCCTCCCGCGGGAATCGAGGGGATCGACCCCGGCGATAAAAAAACGAACCGCGACGGGGTTCTCACGTGGGGCGCTCTCGGCGTCGGCGGGATGAAGATGAAAATTCATAAAAAAGCGATCCAGGAACTTTTCGTCGCGAACCATCTCACGCTCGACGCCGAGGGGATTCTCGACATCGGCCGGGCGATCGTCGACAAAAAGGTTTGAACTCGTCGATCGACGTTATTTTGGAACATGATATCGGGAATTCTTACATAATTCACTCTTACAAATTGCACTATATCCAGATAATTAAGATTGATTGATCGTTGTGTGCGATTCGGAAAGCGAACGGTTTGTGATTCGCCTGAATTAATGCACGCCGGCGACGAGCAGGGTTCGATCGTCTCCCGGGGGCGCGCCCGCGGTGAATCGTTCGACCGCGGCGAGCACCGCCTGGACGATCTCCTCGGCGCCGCCTCGATTGCACGTTAACACCTCGTCGAGCCGATCGACGCCGAAGAGCTTTCCCTCGGGATTCTCGGCCTCGGTGATTCCATCGGTGTAAAAAACGACCTGATCGCCGGGGAGAAGCTGGATCGTCTCCTCGTGGAACGACTGGCCGTGATCGATCCCCATCGGCATCTTCTGAGCGCCGTCGAGCGAGATCACCGCTCCTCCGCGATGGCATCGCTTAAGCCGCGGCGGATTGTGACCGGCGCTCGAATACGTCAGCGACCGTGTCGCGGGATCATAAACGCCGTAAAACGCGGTGACAAACGCTCCCGATTCGGCGGTATAACGCGTGGCCAGATGATGATTCACAAAATTGAGCATACGAGAAGGAGGCGAAGGAGGTCCCGGATGCGCGTGCGCGATGCCGTGGGTGATCGCCATGATCACCGCCGCGGGGGTGCCGTGGCCGCTGACGTCGGCGATCAGCAACCCCCAACGTCCGTCGGGGAGTTGAAAAAAGTCGTAATAATCGCCGCCGGCCCACCGCGACGTTTGATAAGAGACCGCCAAATCGAGCGTCGGTATGTGCGGAATCGCGGTCGGCAAAAGCGACCGCTGAATATCCGCGACGACCTTGAGCTCGTGATCGACGATGTCGTACGCGCGCTGTAATTCCTCGGAAAGCACCAGATTATGCGTCGCCCTGCCGAACAGGTTGCTCACCCACACCATCTCGGGAAATTCATCGCGATCGAAAGCTCCCCGCTGTTGCCGAGCCAGGATCACCATGTTGAGCGCAACACCCTGGTCGTAAAGCGGAATCGCCGCGATCGATTGTTGACCGGCAAGAAACTCGGCGGCGGGATCACCCGGTTCAATCTTCAAATCGTCAATTATTCTAGGGAGATCGCCGTAGATCAGCTCGCCGAAGAAACCTTCGCGATACACCGGAAGACGATCGCGCTCGACCCACGGGTTGACTTCGCGCTCCCATATGCTCGCGCGTGTCACTTTATAATGCGGAAATCCGAGATCGCGTCGACTCAACCCGACGATCGCATCGGCGGGAACGAGCTGACGAATCCGCTTGCCGTAAGTCCTCACCATTTGCTGCGGGTCGCGTTCGCGGCTCACGTCGCGCATCATGTCGACGATCAAATCGAGCCGACGTTCCCAATCGTTTTGTAAAGAGTCGCCATGGCTTTCGTGATTTTTCATTCGCTTCGCTTTCTTAAACGAACGATGCGGAATCGGGAGCGAGCTTCGTTGTGTGATTCGGACGAACGGAAATCTTATTCTAACCCCGGGAGCGACGCGATGCGATCAACGGAGCGACCGAGGGTTGTTTTTCCCTCGGGTTGTCGGCGATCACGGACGACGACTCGCGGTTCGTATGCCGGCCGATCGACGTCCAATCATGCCTGCCGTGGCGACAAGCGATTGGATGGAGAGATTGGAGATTCGCTCGATTGGAAGGTTTCATGGGTGAGCTCATGGGTTGTTTTTAGTCGTCAAAGCCGATCGTGCGAGCGAGGCTTCGTTCCAGGATGGTGAATCGTTATCGTTGGAGAGCCCCGCGCATCAGCGCCGACGGATCGTTTTTAATCTTGGCGGCGAACACCTTGATATCGGCGACGACGGGTTTGAGGCTATCAAAGAGCTCGGCGGCGTGGGTCGACATTCGGCTGAGGTTGTCGTAAAGCTCGCGGTTCGTCACCAATTTTTGGACCGTACCGTTGGGATTAAGCCGGCCCTTGCCGTCGCCGAGCGCCTCGGTCAGCAGGCCGACGTCGTACACGACACGATTGAGTCGAAAAAGGATCGTGCCGAACGCGGTCGTGGGGATGTGACGCGAATCGGCGCCAAGATCTTTGAGCAAGGGCTCGACCGCGACGAGATCCTGATTGAGCTTGGCCGAGACGGTGTCGAGGCGATCGATCGTCGCCTTCAGTTGCGCCTGCGCTTTGGGATCGAGTACGCCGTTGAGCTTTTCGGAAATTTGTTTCAGATTGGTGATCATCGGCTCGATATCGCCGCCGCTTTTTTTGAACACTTGATCAAAATTTTCTGCGAGCGACCCGACGCGGGTTCCGGTGGATTTCCAGGTATCAAGAAATTCACCGATATTTTGAAGTTTTTTCGTGAGATCCATAATTCCGTCGGCGGCGCCGCTGATCGAATTGAGCGTGTTGCCGGCGCGTTCGAAGGCGACCGTCGCGGCGGCGAGAGCGTTCGCGGGATCGGGGGCGACGCTTCCTTGAATGAGCGGGGCGCCGTGGGGAGTCGACCCCATTTCCAGGAATCCCAATCCTTTTCCCGGTTGAAAATCAATGGAAACGTCGCCGATGAGCGCCCGGCTAATCCGCGGAGTCGATCCCTCGCGGATCTTGAAATTGTGCTCGATCGCGATCGTCACAATCACGCTATCGGGATGTTTGGGATCGTCGTCGATATTGATCGACGCGACCTCGCCGATGCGAATCCCGCTTTTCCGCACGGGGATCCCCACGCCGACTCCGGGCGCCTCGTCGTAACGAACGCGGATATAACGATTTTCACGCAAGAGCGAGGGGGTTTCGCCGAACCAAAAAAGCATCATCGTCAGCACCAAACCGGCGCCGATTACAAATAAGCCGATCCTAAATTGCATCACGCGTTCATTCATGATCGACCTCGATATCGGCAGAGACGAATACGACGGCTTTCCCCGCCCGCGACGCCGCGACGAACGTCTCGCCCGCCTCGGCTCGACGACGCGGGATCGAGCGGCGCGAATCATTACCAAATAACATTATTATGTTTTTATGATTGATCGGATCCATTGCTCATTTCTTTCAAACGTTCCCCCGCCTCGCCGCGAACGAATTGACGGACGCGCAGGTCGGGGTGTCGCTCCATCGCGTCGGGGTCGCCGTCGTAAATGATTTGAGGTTCGCCGGGTTTGAGCCGGGAATGGGGATAAAGCATGACGACACGGTCGGCGACTTTGACGACGGTCTTCATGTCGTGGGTGACGACGACCCCCGTCACGTGTTTGGCGCGCTGCGTTTGAAGGATCAGTTCG
>JAKBCQ010000549.1 GCA_021807585.1 Planctomycetota bacterium
TCCATTCTCCTCAACTACACCCGAGGCCCACGAATTGAAACGCAAAAAAGCGTTATGGAATGAAAAAACAATCAATTGATGATTTCATAACATGTATCGTCTCGTTCGCTTGACGTCGCGACGCGGCTCGATTACGCTTTTTCCTCACGGGTTTCTCGCGACGTCGCGGTTTCTTTTGGGGATTCGACGTCGATTTATTCGAAGCAAGCGGCGGGGCGCGCGATCAATATGCTGAAACGGACTTGCACGTGCGGTGAATTAACCAAGAGCGACGTCGGCCGCGAGGTCGCGCTCAACGGCTGGGTGGACGCTTACCGCGATTTCGGCGGACTCGTGTTCATCGATTTACGCGACCGCTTCGGGATCACCCAGGTCGTCTTCGAGCCCTCCGCGGGCGCCGAGCTCCAGGCCCGCGCCCGCGATCTCCGCGCCGAATTCGTCGTCGGCGTCCGCGGCACGGTCGCCGAACGGCTCCCGGGCAAACACAACCCCAACCTCGCCACGGGCGAGATCGAACTCCGCGCCGCCGAACTCGTCGTCTTCAACGAATCGGTCACCCCCCCGTTCGAAATCCAGGGGCCCGAACCCAACGAGGAACTCAGGCTCACATACCGATATCTCGACCTCCGCAGGCCGTCGGTCCAACGCGTCTTCCTCCTCCGCCATCGCATGCTCCAATCCATGCGCAATTCGATGTCGGATATGGGGTTCGTCGAGGTCGAAACGCCGATGTTGGGCCGCAGCACCCCCGAAGGCGCACGCGATTTTCTCGTCCCCAGCCGAGTCCACGCGGGAAGGTTTTACGCGCTTCCGCAATCGCCCCAATTGTATAAACAAATCTTGATGGTAGCGGGTTACGATCGGTATTTCCAGATCGCGCGTTGTTTTCGCGATGAAGATCTCCGCGCCAACCGTCAGCCCGAATTCACCCAGCTCGACGTCGAGATGTCGTTCGTCGAGGATGAAGACGTCATCGCGACGATGGAACGTCTCGTCGTCGCTCTCGCCAAGGAATTCACGGGAGAGGAACTTAACCTTCCTTTGCCCAGATATGCTTATCACGATGTCGTCGAACGGTATGGATCGGATCGACCCGACCTCCGCTACGACCTCGAACTTAAGGATCTCGCCGATCTCGCCGCGGCGAGCGAATTCCAGGTGTTTCGCCAGGCGATCGAAACGGGCAAACGCGTTCGCGGCTTTCGCGTTCCCGGCGCGGGCGCGAAGCTCAGCCGCAAAGACCTCGATCAATTGACCGAATTCGCGGGCTCGCTGGGAGCGAAAGGGCTCGTTTGGCTCCGCGTCGAGGAATCGACATTCGCCGGACCCGCCGCCAAATTCCTCCCCGCTCCGCTCCAAACGCAATTCCGCGAACGTTTCGCCGCGGCTCAGGGAGACCTGCTCCTGATCGTCGCCGATTCGCAAGCCGTCACCAATCAGGTGCTCTCGGCGCTCCGAGCTCGAGTCGCCGCCGATCTCAAACTTTATGACCCGTCAAAATTTCATTATTCTTGGATTATTCGATTTCCGCTCCTCGCTTGGGACGCCGAGGAGGGGCGCTACGCCGCCGAGCACCACCCGTTCACAATGCCTTTGCCCGAGGATCTTCACCTTCTCGACTCCGATCCCGCCAAGGTTCGGGCACAAGCGTATGATCTTGTGATCAATGGAGAGGAGGCCGGCGGCGGAACGATTCGGTGCCACGACCCCGTCGTTCAGGCCAAGATCTTCAGCCTGCTCGGTTTAACCCCCGAGCAAGCCGAGGAGAAATTCGGCTTTTTGCTCGGAGCGCTCCGCCACGGCGCGCCTCCGCACGGCGGAATCGCGCTCGGTTTCGACCGCTGGGTAATGCTCTACGCGGGGCTCGAAAACATTCGCGATTGCATCGCCTTCCCCAAAACCGCCCGCGGAACCGATCTGATGACGGGCGCCCCAGGAACCGTCGACGCTCGTCAGATGCGCGAGCTCAAACTTCGCTCCCTCGAATCCTGATCGATCGACACGTGAAGCGCGATACGGCGATCGCCGCGCGCTCGACCTAGAAGATGTTGCCGATCTCACGAATCACGATACAATACGTGCTCACGGCGAGTGAACGTACGCCGAATTCCGGCGCTTGACACCATGATGGAAAATCACATGACGCGACGAAAGCGATTGATCGACCGGGTCTTGGCCGCGGTCGCCCTAACGATCCTGGCCGTCTCGACCGCTTCGGCCCAAGATCAAGCTCCTCCGGGGAACCTCCCCGATCTCGCGACCGCGGTCGCCTTCCCCAACCTCTCGTTCAATCGACCCGTCGCGATGGCGCGGATCCCCGGCGATCGCGATCTGATCTTCGTCGTCGAACAACCCGGCGTGATCGTCTCGTTTCCCAACGACTCGTCAACAACTGACAAACAGGTGATGCTTGATATTCATGAAAGAGTGAACAGCAAAGGGAACGAAGAGGGGCTGCTCGGGCTCGCGTTTCATCCCAAGTTCGCCGAAAACGGAGAGTTTTATGTTTATTACTCGGCGATGAATCCCGGTCCGCGGCGTTCGATCGTCTCGCGGTTCCGCGCCTCCAAAAACAACCCTCGCCGCGCCTCGGCCGGTTCCGAGGAGCAGATCTGGGTTTCGAAGGACGACCCGTTCGAGAATCACAACGGCGGATGCATCGAGTTCGGCCCGGACGGTTATTTGTACATAAGCCTGGGTGATTCGGGCGCGGCCGACGATCCCCTGACGACTGGTCAGAATCCCAAGGATTGGTTCGGGTCGATCTTGCGGATCGACGTCGATCATCCCGCCGGCGGTAAAAAATACGGCATTCCCGCGGATAATCCCGCCAAACGCTCGCCCAAGTTCAAGGATTGGGCGCCCGAGGTTTATTGCATCGGCCTGAGGAACGTTTGGAAGTTCACGTTCGACCGAGCGACGGGAACGTGCTGGGCGGGCGACGTCGGCCAGAACATCTGGGAAGAGGTTGATATCATCGTCAACGGCGGCAATTACGGTTGGAGTTATGAAGAGTCGTTCCATCCGTTTCATCCCCGTACGAAGGTCGACCGTTCTTCGCCGCTTTTGAAGCCCGTCGTCGAATACAAGCACGACGTCGGCCAGAGCATCACGGGGGGCTATGTGTATCGCGGCGAAAAAATCCCCGCGCTCAAGGGCGCCTACGTTTACGGCGATTTCCAGAGCGGCCGAATCTGGGCGCTGCGCGAAGCGAAAGGCAAGCTCACCGCGAACAAAGAGATCGTCGACATCAAGAAAGAAAAGCCGCTCAACATCGCGGCGTTCGGCGAAGACGCCGACGGCGAGCTTTACATCCTCGCCTTCGACGGCAAGATTCATAAATTCGTCGACCGCAAGTGAGCCTGTCGTCGATCGGCGAAACCCGGCGATCAGGCGTTCAACCGTCGAATCAAACTCCAGGCTCGTCCGATTCGGCGCACCTTGCGATCCGAATCGGATGAGCCTCCTCCTCGATCCTCACGGATCATTAAACTCTTTTCTTATTTATGTCAACATACAAGCCGGCAATCGCGGTCGTGTGAAGAAAGCAGGTCATTCAACACAGTTAGGCCTAACATGAATC
>JAKBCQ010000550.1 GCA_021807585.1 Planctomycetota bacterium
GAGCCCTCGGCCGCCGCTCGTCACGCGCTACGCCGCGTGGTTGATGGGTCGATCGATCAGCTACAGCACCGCGAAGGCGCGAAGCGTGCTGGGCTGGAGTCCCGCTTTGGGTTATCAAGAAAGCATTGAGCTATCGGTTCTTTGGTATCTCGAACGGCGCGAGCGCGAACGACCGATCGTCGCGGCGATTCCCGAGCCGGCGCAGGCGTGACGGGAGTTTCTCTCTATCAGTAATCATTATCATGCGATATTATGATTGCTCAAAACATTTCACATCGGCTTCGAGGACGAATCGGGATCGATGGGAGGGTCGATGTTTACGAAGCTGACGATTCGTAATTTCAAGAGCTTTAAGAACGTCGAGATTGAACTCGGGAAAACCGTCGTGTTGATCGGTCCGAACAATTCGGGCAAGACGACGGCGCTGCAGGCTCTCGCGCTTTGGGATCTTGGATTGAAGCGTTGGAATGAGAAACGGAAAGGGAAGGAGGCGCCCGCCAAGCGACCCGGCGTGACGATCAATCGGCGCGATCTGATCGCGGTCCCCGTGCCGATCACCAATCTGCTTTGGCGTGATCTTCACGTACGAAATGTCGGGACCGAAGAGGGTAAACAAGTCACGAAAAATATACGTATTGATATCATTGTGGAAGGGACGGCTCGCGATCGGCTTTGGAGATGCGGGCTCGAGTTCGATTACGCGAACGACGAAACGTTCTTTTGTCGACCGTTGCGTTTATCGGGAGAAAAAAACGCCGACCGGATGGAGATCCCCGACGAAGCGTCAAATGTTCATGTCGCGTTCTTGCCGCCGATGTCGGGATTGGCGTCGACCGAGACTCGGCTCGACGCGGGTGCGATTAACGTTCGAATCGGCGAGGGGCGAACCGCCGAGGTTTTGCGCAATCTGTGTTATCGGATCGCATCGGGCGAGAACGAATCGAATCGTTGGAACGATCTCAAAAACCGTATCCAAAAGCTTTTTGGAGTGACGCTTGACGAACCCGAATACATCGTCGAACGGGGCGAGATCGCGCTTTCGTATCGGACGAAATCAGGGACTCGCCTGGATTTGTCGTCTTCGGGTCGCGGAATGCAGCAAACTCTATTGTTATTAGCGCATCTGGAATTAAATCCGAGTTCGGTGTTGTTGCTCGACGAGCCCGACGCGCATCTCGAGATATTGCGGCAACGACAAATCTACGAGGTGATGACTCGAGTCGCGACCGAGCGGAATTGTCAGATCATCGCCGCGAGCCATTCCGAGGTTTTGCTCAACGAGGCCGCGGGTCGCGACGTCGTGATCGCGTTCCTCGGCGAGCCGCACCGGATCGACGATCGCGGATCGCACTTACTCAAGGCTCTCAAAGAGATCGGATTTGATCAATATTACCAGGCCGAGAGAACGGGCTGGGTGCTCTTTTTGGAGGGTTCCACCGATCTGGCGATTCTCCGTGGATTCGCCGAGATTCTCGATCATCCCGCAAAACAATTGCTTGAGCAACCCTTTGTAAAATATATTGAAAATAAAATCATGCGAGCGCGCGATATTTTTCACGGTTTGCGCGAGGCGAAGCGCGATTTGGTCGGGTTCGTTTTATGCGATCGGATCGAGGCTCCGCTGAAATCGCATCCCGATTTGATCGAGCATGCCTGGAAGCGGAGGGAGATCGAGAATTATTTGTGCGATCCCGAGACGTTATACGCTTATGCTCGCGGCGAGAGTCTTGAAACCTTCGGTCCGTTGTTCGACGTCGCGGAGTCCGAGCGGAGGTTGCGGGCGATGCGCGCGAGCGTCGCCGAGAACGCGATCCCTTCGGCTTTGGCGAATCCCGACGATCCCTGGTGGATCAACATGAAAGCGAGCGACGATTTTCTCGATCGCGTATTCAAGTCGTATCTCACGAAGCTCGGTACGGAGAGCGGCGTGTTCAGAAAAAACGATTATCACGAACTAGCGCGTTACGTTTCTCGCGAGCGGATTGATCACGAGGTGATCGAAGTGCTCGATCAGATCGTCGGGGTGAGCGAGCGGACGCGGCCCGCTGAGGATTACTGAAGCGCGCCGGCGAATCGACGCGACGACTCTATAGGTAAACACATAAATATATTATCTATTCATGTCGTCCGAGTATTCGAGAGCGTCGTCGAGATCGAGGGGGTACGACCCGGGACGAATTCGACATGCATCGAATGCGCCGATTTTTCCCTCTGGCGAACGGCGCGGCGATCGGTTAAGCTTGATACTTGTTAAACAATCGCCGCACGCGGGGGAATTGAGCATGGCGAACGGGGAAGCGAGCGCATGCCGCGGGTCGAAGCCGATTTCGCGGCGGAGGATGATTCAAATCGGCGGCGGCGCGATCCTCGGACTCGACGCGGCGCGCGTACTCGAAGCCGCCGAATCGCGAACCCGGAACGGGATCGTCCCCTCGGCCGATTCGTGTATCATTATCTTTTTGAACGGCGGTCCCAGTCATCTGGATATGTGGGACATGAAGCCGACCGCGCCCGACGGAATCCGCGGCGAATTCAAACCGATCGCGACGACGCTCCCCGGGGTTCAGGTTTGCGAGCATTTACCCCGACTTTCGCGGCTAATTCATAAGGGAACGTTGATTCGGTCGGCGCATCATTCGGTGAACAACTCGCACGCCGCGGCGGTGTATTGCGGGCTCACCGGGCACGATCGGGGCGAGTTCGGCGGCGGCGCGAAGGGGACCGACAATCCCGCGATCGGCTCGGTCGTCGGGCTCAGGCGTCCACCCGTCACGCCGATCGTTCCTTATGTGTCGCTCCCTTATATCACCGCCGAAGGCGCGGGAGGTCCGCCGCAACCCGGCTTTTTCGGCGGCTGGTTGGGACGATCGTACGATCCGCTCTTCGTTCTTAAAGATCCCAACGCCGCGGATTTCGGCATGCCCGAATTATCGCAACCCGAGGGAGTCGGTCGCGATCGATTCGTCAAGCGCAGGTCGCTTAAAGAGGCGCTTGCGGGTTATCCCGAGGGGCTCTCCGACGATCGTCGGCTGCGTGATCTCGATCGCTTTCAAGCCCGAGCGTTCGAGCTGCTCGCGTCGCCGGCGACTCAGGCGGCGTTCCGCGTCGACCGCGAGGACCCGCGCGTTCGCGATCGCTACGGCCGCAATATTTACGGCCAAAGCGTGCTCTTGGCCAGGCGATTGATCGAAGCCGGGACGCGTGTCGTCACGATCTCGTGGGCGCCCGACGCCAACGCCACCTGGGACACGCACGGAAACAACTTCAACACGCTCAAATCGACCCTCCTTCCCCAGCTCGACGCCGCGCTTTCGAGCCTGCTCGATGATCTTATTGTTCGAGATATGCTGAAGCGAACGCTTGTTGTCGTGATGGGGGAGTTCGGTCGGAGCCCGAAGATCAACGCCGCGGCGGGGCGCGATCACTGGAATTTCGGCTACGGGCTGTTCCTCGCGGGGGGGGGTATCAAAGAAGGCTATGTGCATGGTTCAAGCGATAAGATCGGCGCGCATCCTTCGTCGGATCCCGTCGTCCCCGCGGAGATCATCGCGACGATTTACGGCCGGCTGGGGATCCCCGC
>JAKBCQ010000551.1 GCA_021807585.1 Planctomycetota bacterium
TATATGACGATATGATGACGTCTCGATCGATCGATCGGTCGCTGCGGCTGGCTCGATTGGCGTGCGCCGCGATCGCCGAGCACGATCGATCCAAGCGATCCGAAAGCCGGATCGACTTCGACGATCTGCTGATCAAAACGCGCGATCTCTTGCGCAATGATCCCGATATTCGTGACGAATGTTCACGCATGATTGGTTTTATTCTTGTCGATGAATTTCAAGACACCGATCCGGTTCAGGCCGAGATTTTGGAGGCGCTCCGCGCCGGCGATCGGATCGTGAACGGGTTGTTTTTCGTCGGCGATGAGAAGCAATCGATTTATCGTTTTCGGGGCGCCAAGCCCGAGCTTTTCAGTCGATTTTCAAGCCGCATGCCGAAGGATTCTCGACTCGCATTAACCGAGAATTTTCGCGCCGCGGCGGGATTGATCGATTTTACGAACGCGGTCTTCGCCGATCATTTTTCGGCGCCCGAGCATCGCCTTGTCCCGGGGCTCGGACGTATCGAGGGAGACCGCGATCCGCGAGTCGAATTCCTTTGGCCGGCGCCGGATCCTAAGCCCGATCGCCAGGGGGGCGGAGCGGAGGTTGATTCCGCTGAATCCGACTCCGGAGTCGAACCGAAGCGAAGCGTCGACGAGCTCCGCGTGCTCGAGGCGAAACGCCTTGCGCGACGGATCGCGTCGCTGCTGGACGAAGGCTTACCGATCCGCGATCCCAAAACGGGAGCGATTCGTGCCGCGAACGGCGGCGATATCGCGATCCTCTTTCGCGCGATGACGAACACCGCGGTTTATGAACAAGCTCTCACCGACGAAGATCTGGATTATCATATCGTGGGGGGCGCGGCGTTTTTCGCGCGCGACGAGGTGCGCGATTTGATCAACGTATTGGCGACGATCGACGATCCGCTCGACGAACTGTCTTTGACGGGGGCGCTGCGAAGCCCGTTCTTCGGGGTAAGCGACGAAGGCTTGTTCTGGCTGGCGAACGGCGAAGGCGCGGGCGCCGCGGGTCTCGTCGAGGGGTTCGAACGCGTCGGCGAATCGAATCACACGGATAAGATGATGACTCGTTCCGATCGACGTCGCGTCGATCGCGCGCGGTCGCTTTTGGCGCGATGGCGCGGGCTTAAAGATCACGTGCGTCCGTCCGAACTCGTCGCTCTTGTACTTGACGAATCGGGATATGAGGCGGCGTTGCTCGCGGAGTTTCTCGGCGAACGGAAGCGAGCCAACGCGCGGAAGTTGATTCGCCTGGCTCGCAGCTTCGATTTCGTCCCGGGAGTCGCGGTCGGCGATTTCATCGCCAAGCTGCGCGACGACGTCCGAACGGGTCCCCGCGAGGAGGAGGCCGCGACGACCGAGGAGGAGGGAGAAAGCATTCGAATCATGTCGATCCATCAATCTAAGGGATTGGAATTTCCGATCGTCGTCGTCGCCGACCTGAGCCGCGCGAACGCGCCCCGAACGGGAAAGATCGCGGTTCACGCGGCTCTCGGCGTCGTCGCCCGCCCCGATCCCCCTCCCGGCGCGGGAATCGGCGATCAACCCGAACCCGGCGAAAGCCTGGGGATCCTTGTTCATAAACTTGACGACGAATATGAAGATAATCTTGAAGCGTTACGATTGTTTTACGTCGCGACGACGCGGGCGCGCGATTATCTGATTTTATCGAGCGCCGGCGAACCCGATCGCGGCGCGAGCGGATCTCCCGCGTTGAGCCTGCTTTCAAGGCGATTCAACCCGCGAACGGGAGAGCCCCTCGTTCAGATCGACGGCGATTGGAAACCTCCGGTCGTTCTCGTCGTCGGCGAACTCCCTCCGCCGCGAAGCCGAGCCCGCAAACCCCCGCGGCCTTCACGGCTTGAACTGGCTCGGACGATCACCCGACGAATCCAAACCGACGACGAATGACCTCGCTCGTCCCTCGCGGTTCAAGCCGCGAATCAAAATACAAAGATAACAGTAAATCATTAGATGTTATATCAGCTTGTAATTTCATATATGAAATTCACTACTTATTTGATTCGTCGGTCGCGATCGACCGAGCGTTCTTTGGCGATTTCCGCCGCCGATCGACGGTTGAAATCGGCGATCCAGCGGGCTCGGAGATCGTCGTATCCCGAGATCGAGTAATAACGTTTAAGCGCCGATTCATAGCCCGATTTCGCTCCGTCACGCACGAACGCCGCGAATTTGGCACGAGTGCCGATCGATACAAGATAACGCACGACCGACCCGCTTTGCGCCACGAAAAGCTTCCAGTGTTCGTCGCGCGGGTACTGCGCGGTCATCAGCGTTTTGATGTTGAAGATCGGCCCGTGCGCGATCGCTTGGGCGACAATCGCATCGCGGTCGCGCTGATCGCTCGGCGGCTCGGCGAGAACCGCGATTCCTTCGTCGACCCATGTCGCGATCGGCTCTTCGGTTCCAATCTCGGCGGCGACGAGATGCGCAACCTCATGGGGAATGATCGCATCGAGCAGCCTGGGATGATCGGCCCTCAGATCGATCCGCCGCGCGACGATTCCGCCGTCGTCGAGCCCGATCGTCGAAAATCCGGGCGATCCCGCGGGACAACCCGTCGCCTGACACATGCTTTTTTCATCAGGATGAAAACGAATCTCACACTTGACGCTCCACGCGGCCTTCATCCCCTTCTCGCCAAACCAGAGCCGGGCCTCGCGGTCGCGGATCGCCTCGGCGATCTTCGCGGCGCTCTCGGCTTTCTTTTTATCAATATGCGTTACGCGAAAGTGAGCAGTTTCATAAACAACCGCCGCGGTAGGATCGGCGTTTCCTCCGACGTTCGGCGAAGCGCTTTGAGCGACATCGTCTTCTCGCGCCCGATCGTCGGCTTTCGCCCGGCGATAAATCGTATGCGCAGGGGTAAAATCGGGGTCCGCTTTCGCCGCGTCGTTGCCGGCTCGAACGACCGCACGGTCGACGGTCGCCGCTTCGCCGCTCCGCGTCGCCGAGCCGCCCGAAGGCGTTTTCACCTCAAAACGCGTTTCCTCGACCGAACCCTTCGACCCTTTAAATAATCGAAGCCGCTTATCGTCGCGATATTTCCGGGGGAGTTTCTCATCAATCGATTTATCGAGATATCTTACTAGATATGCCGCCTTGGGGCTCACGACGGCGCGAATCTCTTTGACCTCGGCACGGAGCGCATCCCACTCGGCTTTCGTTTTGGGCTTGGCGTTGATCTTCTCGGCGACGACATAACAACGGCAATAGCACCAATGATCGACGCGATCGGGAGGAAGCTCGCCCGATTTCGCGAGCTTGGAGTAAATCGCTCCCGCTTCGATATATCGTTTCTTTTCGAAAGCGAAATCGGCGTCTCGGACGCGAGGATCGAAGCCGAACTCACCGTGCGGCGCCTCGGCGGATTCGCCCTGGGTCTTCGCGGATCGTCCGTTCGGAACCGGAATCGCGTTCGACGAGTTGACGGAATTGACAGCGACTTTTCGTACCGCGTCGTCGGTCGTCGCTTTGGAGCGAAACGCTTCATCGGAGGGGGATTTCCCACGATCCGATTCGTCAGCCGATCTGCTCTTAGGGATCGAT
>JAKBCQ010000552.1 GCA_021807585.1 Planctomycetota bacterium
GCGCGCGAACGATTCGCCTGGCCCGTCGTCGCTCGCTCGTTCCTCGATTTTTTCTCGGCGATCCTCGACTCGAATTCGGCCTCGATACCAAGCGAATACCAATTGGATAATCAGCCGTGATAAGCACATCGCATCAAGATCAATCAATATCTTATAAGGATACTGATCCGAAGATTCACGATCCCTCCATCCTGGCGTTCTCGACTCGGGGAGCGGGAGGGCACGAGGAAAGACGACTGCTCAGATTGATGGAACGATTCTCACCTCGACTTTACCCGTTTCTCCCGACCGCCAAAAAACGCTGCTTTCAAGAGATCCTCAGTGCAATCAAGAACGACCGACCCGACCTCGTCGTCATGGAGGGAACGGGAACCG
This sequence comes from Planctomycetota bacterium, assembly GCA_021807585.1. GTDB lineage: Bacteria > Planctomycetota > Planctomycetia > Isosphaerales > Isosphaeraceae > JAKBCQ01. The sequence continues at coordinate 376 of JAKBCQ010000552.1, forward strand.
CGGGGGGCTTCGCGATCATGCTGGGCAAACTTCTTCATCGCGTTCCCTACGTCGTCTCGAGCGGCGACGCGGTCGGCCCGTTTCTCGCTTCATTTCATCCTATTTTTTCACCTATTTTCAACTTATATGAACGATTACTTTGTCGTTACGCCGCGGGATTCATCGGCTGGACGCCGTATCTCGTCGGTCGAGCGCTTACATTCGGGTCGCCGCGAGCGATGACGGCGCCGGGGTTCTCGCTCTCTCGACGCGATCCCGAAGAACAGGCCGAGGCGCGACTGGCGATCCGAGCACGTCTCGGCATCCCCTCCGAAGCGATCGTCGTCGGAGTCGCGGGATCGCTTCGTTGGAACAAAAGATACGGATATTGTTACGGATCGGAGCTCGTCAGGGCGCTCGTCCGCGTCGATCGACCCGATCTCGTCGTGCTGATCGTCGGATCGGGCGACGGTCGAGCCCTCCTTGAAGAGATCGCGGGAGGCGCTCTCGGATCACGCTGTATCCTCACCGGGCAGGTTCCCTGGAACGAGGTCGGCGATTACCTCGCGGCGATCGACGTCGGTTCGCTGCCGCAAAGCGTCGATCAGGTCGGGAGCTTTCGCTACACGACGAAGATCGCCGAATATGTCGCCGCGGGGATGCCGATCATCGTCAATCAAATCCCCCTCGCGTACGATCTCGACACGGGTTGGATGTGGCGGATGCCCGGAAAAAACCCCTGGGACGAGCGATTCCTCGCGGCGCTCGCCGATCTCTTCCGCGGGTTAACTCGCGACGAAATCGACCGTCGCCGCTCCGCCGTCCCCGCCGATCTCCCCGAGTTCGACGCCGAGCGCCAGATCGCCCGTGTGACCGCATTCATACATGACTTGATCAATAACAATAAATCATAACAGCATAAATATACTCAAAAACACGACGCCGCCTTACAACCGAACCGATTCGCGCGATCGGGTTTAAGATCGTGGCGAAAGGGGATCGTCAAACATCGACACATTCTGACATTAAGTTACTTTCATTGTCCGCGCCGCGATCCGCGCGACGACCCAGCAGCACGCGATTGCGAGCGCCGGGACGACTCCCCGGACCGAGGCGACGAGCGCGAAATCGAGCCCCACGAGGCTGAGAACCCCCGCACGGACAGCGGCTTGAACCTTCTCGGGGATCGGCTCGCGAATCGCCTCTCCCGCATGGAGGTTCACCCACATCGCCTCGATCAATAGCGCCAGCAGACCGACGATCGGAACGATCGGACGATCCCCCGTCGTATTTGGAAAATCACGTGAAGACATAATTGCAAGAAAGATACCGACGAGCGCGAGATTCTCGATCAAAGATCCGGCGATGATTCCGCGATTATCGCGAGCCGAAACTTCCGATCGGCTGATCCACGTGATCCCCGCGACATACAATCCGAACGCCGCGGCGGTGAACCAACAAATTCGACCTCCCGAAAGCGCCGCGGCGCTCATCCCCAATAACAGATTCAAGCCGCGGCACGCCCCCATCGCCTCGGGCCCGAGCATCGTTTTCTTAAGAATCGAGTTATATAAAACGACGGTTAATACGAGCGACGCGGCGACCACGACCGTGCGCGGCGAGCGTGCGAGCGCGGCGAAGGCGATCCCCGCTGCTAATAAACATATGCTTAGAATCCAGGCCGCTCGAAGCGAAACGCGTCCCGCCGGGATCGGCCGATCGGGGCGTTCGACGCGGTCGAGCGGAGCGTCGAGGACGTCGTTGAGCGCGACGCCTCCCGCGTAAATCGACGCCGACGCCGCGACGATCGGCGCCCACGCCGAGCAATCGCCGAGCGACCCGCCGATCAACAAATATCCCGTCAATCCGTCCGCGGCCGCGGTGATCACGTTCGGCGGCCGCGTCAACTGAAGATAAGCGGAAGTTTTTATTTTCATATATTGTATTCAGTAACTTGCATGCTTACTTCTTGGCGTTGGAGCCGTCTTTGATCAACGGTTTCAACACCTCGAAGGCTCGTTTGGCGGCGGAATCGGGGTCGTCGAGATACGGATAAAGCTCGACGGTGATCCAGCCGTCGTAGCCCGTTTTCTCGATCGCGTCGACGATCGGCTTGAAGTCGATCGCTCCGGTTCCGGGAACGAGATGATGATGAACTCGAGTCGCGGCGATATCCTCGAAGTGATAATGTTTGATATGAGCCGACAATTTGGCGATCGCCGCGGGGATATCCTCGGCCACGCAGTACGCGTGACCGACGTCAAAATTGAGGCCGATCGACGGAGCGTTCACCCGCTCGGCGATTTCCAGATATTGATCGGTCGTTTCAACCAAAAGTTCGGGCTCGGGCTCGATCAAGAGCATCACGCCGAGGTGATGAGCGTGCTCGGCAAGCGGCTTGAGCGCCTCGACGAACAACTCGATCCCTTCGCTCCGGCTCCGCCCCGCGGCGAGCGGACCCCCGGGCTCGGTCGTGATGTGCGGAGCGCCCAGCTCGGCGCACAGATCGAGAGCGCGTTTCGTATGATCGATCCGCGTCCGCCGATAATTGACGTCGGGCTCGATGAACGACGGATACCAATACGGCTGGCGATGATCCGAAATCGCGTTCATCATAAACGCATTTACGTTCGAGAACGCAAGATTATGTTCATTCATTGCCGCGACGATCGCGCGTTTGGTTTCGGGCAAGAGCCCCGCGGGCCACGCGTGGGGAACGTCGGCCAAAAGCTCGAGCCCCGCGTAACCGAACGAGGCGATCCGCTCGACGGCGCTTTCAAATGGAAACCGAAGGTACGCGTTGGCGCTGAAGGCGAGTTTCATCGGAAAGTCGATTCTTAATGATCCGGGCCGATGTTAAATATCAACGATTCGCCGTGTTCTTGGATTGATTCACGTGATCAACCAAGAGCCGAAATTGTTCGAAGAAATCGTGTTCCTCGATCCCTTCGGGGCTTTTGAAAAACGACGCAAGGTGTTTGAGCGGGCCGATCGTTCCGCGGCGTTTCTCCCAATCCGCCAGCCGAACCAGGTCGATCGCCAGCGGCGCCGCGAGCAGGCTGTCGCAACCCTCCCAGATAAACTGCATTTTCATCTTCGCGCCGAGGAATCCGCGAAAATGAATGTGATCCCACGCGGTCTTCCAATCGCCCATATCGGGAATGTACTCGATCGAGACCAGCGTGCTCGGCTTATAGCCTAAAATCGACGTCAC
>JAKBCQ010000553.1 GCA_021807585.1 Planctomycetota bacterium
CGGGATGCGCTTGGCGTTGGCGACCTGAATCCTCACGTTTTCACGGATTGCGGCTTCGAGGAGAGCGTCGCCGGTTTTATCGCCGTGCTTCTCGGCGACGACTCGCCGAGTTTCCTCGGCGTTCTTGAGCCAGGCGCGGACGATCGGCATGCCGTCGAGTGAATCGGGATTCAAAATCGCCTTCATCGCTCCGCATTCGGTATGCCCGCAAATGATGATGCGAGTGATCCCGAGCGCCTTGACGGCGTATTCGACCGCGGCGACGGCCTCGTTCTCTCCCGCCGAGGGATACGGAACGAGGTTGCCGATGCTTCGCTCGACGAACATGAACCCCGCGTCGGTCTGGGTGAACTCGTTGGGAACGACTCTCGAATCGCAACACGTGATAAATAGATATTTGGGTTTTTGACCGTCGGCGAGCTTGCGAAACAATTTTCGCTTCTTGGGGTAAACGACTTCACGAAATTTCTTGTAACCCTGGATCAAATCTCGCATAACAAAGCGCTCCTGAAAATCAAGATTCACATTGATGTTGTAGCGTAGCGTCCTGGAAGGACGACGACGAATTCGGACGGAACGAAGAGGGTGACGACCTGCCCTTCGCGGAGCCCGATCGACCGCGATTGCAGCGCGACCGCCTGGACGGGCCAATCGCCGGGACCTCTCAAAAACACGCGGCGCAATTCTCCCTGAAACAATTGTCGTTCGATCGTCGCGGGAAATCGGTTGCAGTTGGGAGGGATCACGTCGCCGACGCCGATCGCTTCGGGCCTGATCGAAACCGTCACGGTCGCTCCCTCGGCGAGCGGACCCGCCGCGGCGATTCCGACGAGCCGTCCCAACGGCGTGCGCGCCACGACTTCGCCGCGTGCGTCGGTCCCTTCAACCTGACCGTGGAGCAGATTCGTCGGACCCAAAAATTGCGCGACGAACGCGCTGGTGGGACGATTGTAGATTTCGGCGGGCGCGCCCGTCTGGACGATCCTTCCCAGATCCATCACCGCGACCCGATCGGCGAGCGAGAGAGCCTCCGATGCGTCGCTTGTCAGCAGCAGAGTCGTCGTTTGCAGCTCGGCCAAAAGCGTGCGGAGCTCGTCGCGAAACTCGCCCCTCGTTTTGGGATCGACGCGTCCCGTGGGATCATCCAGGATCAACAGGTCGGGGTCGAGCGCGATCGCGCGACCGATCGTCGCGCGCACACGCTGAGATCCGTTTAATTCATGAGGACGACGGTCGGCGATCGATTCCATTCGAAGCGCCGCGAGCGACTCGACGATTCGAGGTTTGCGATCGCGCCGGTTCAACCCCTTGATCGCGAGCGCGCGATCGAGGTTTTGCGCGACCGTCAATCGCGGCCAAAGCGAATCCTCCTGAAACACGAGCCCGACTTTGCGATCCTTTGGTTTCAACGGATGAATCAATTTTCCATCAAAAAAGATTTCGCCATGATCAAGCGTTTCGAGCCCGGCGATCAACCGCGCGAGCGTCGATTTCCCCGCGCCCGAGGGTCCAAGGATGATCGTCAGCTCGCCGGGCCGCGCCTCGAGCGACGCTCCGTCGACGACCGCGACGCGGTCGAAACGCTTGACAAGTCCATCAAGGGTGACGCGAATCATCCCGCCGTCCCCGATCGTCCGGCGTGAGCGGGCGTCCAATCGCCCCGCGCCGTGCGCGCCGTGCGGCGATATCGCTGCTCCGCCCAAGCGGTCCATTCGCCCCGCAGCCATCCGCGAAAGCGCGGTTCGGTCGCAAGTCCGCCGCCGTCGACCGCGACGATCTCCTCAAGGACGACCCGATCGATCGGCCGTTGCGGTCGCTCGCGATTCTCAGACAACCACGCGCGACGGTCGGCGTCGTCGGTCAACTGATCGATCAACATTGATACGAGCCGAGAGTCCGCCGGCTTCACCCCTTCCTTACGCGCCAGCTCGATCATCGATGCCGGAGGCCAGGGGGGAGGCTCGACTAAAAACCGCTCGACCCGCTCGGGACGCCCCGCGGCGTGCAAATCGCGCCACGCTCGCCTCAGCTCGTCCCCCGCGTCGATCAACGTCGACCCCCATAAATCATTCAATAAACCATTGAATAAGCACGTTTTTGATAAGATCGTCCGGTCGAGACGCTCGATCGATGCGCCGCGTTCTTCAAGCATCTTGAGAAATTCACGCGAGCCGATTTTATTTCGAACCGAAGTCGGAATCGCGGCGCGTTCCAAGATCTCGGCGGATTCGGATCGTTTGAATGCGAGATCGGCGATCGCCGGGAGTTCGCCGAAAGCGGCGGTCGCGGCGACGACGCGTCCCGTTCGCAGCCGGATCGATCGCGACGCGCCGCGGCGCGGGATCGGCGCGGAGTTGCCTGCGATCCGCACCAATTCGGCGTAACCGTTCACGGTTGATTCTTGATCGAAGATCGACTTGTTCCAAACAAATGCGCAAGGATCTTCACGTGGATCGAGGAGATCGACGCGATCGATCAAACGGGGATCGGCGAGATCGCGCGGTCGATCGATCGGCTCGAGTCCGAGCGATTCGACGAGATCGGTTCGCGACGAGATTCCAAGGGGAACGTGGCGAACGATCGCGGTCTCGATCGAACCGTCGCCGCGCGCGACGAGCCGGCCCGCATGCGCAAGCTTCTCGAGCGCCGAATCGGCGAAGCCCAGGAGAACGTCGGGAGCGATCCGATCGACCGCGTGGACGGGATCCTCGTAAGGCGCCACCCGCTCCCAGATCGCCCGCACACGTTCGCCTGCCTCGGAGATGCGGCGCGACCACGCCCGCGCGAGAAACTCGCGAGCGGGCTCGTCCCACGCGGTCGCGATCACGACCGTTTCAGCGGCGCCGCGAGGGTCGTACGACGAACACCCGGCGATCCCGATCGCCGCCGATCCGTACTCCAGGAACGCTCGTCGTGAAACGCTCGCCACAAAATCCGCTCGCGAAAAAGTATCAAAAAATCTAAAAAGTACTTGTTTAAATAATTACGCTCGCGACGATCGAACGTCGCCGCGGCGCCGCGAGAATTCGTCGAAGATGATTCAGCGATTGCTCATTTCAATTATCCGTCAATTTCCGGGTCGCGATCCGAGCTCGATCTTGAGCGTCGTCTCCTTGCCGTCGCGGACGACGACGAGGTCGATTTTATCTCCCGGTTTATAGTTCCCCAAAACCGACGTGTAATCATAAACCGTGGAGATCGGCTTGCCGTCGAAACGGACGATGACGTCGCCCGGTTTCACCCCTCCCTTCTCGGCGGGGCTCCCCTCGCGCACTCCGTCGAGCTTCACCCCGTTCGTCCCCTCGGCGTAACTCGGCATCGTCCCCAAATACACTTTAACGTTCACTCGACCCACGTCTTGAGAACCGTGCGTCGACTTGACGACGACGAACTCGGGACGAGCCGGCCTGAGGATCGCGTCAAGCGCGGTCAGCTCCACAAAATCGGCGATCCGCGCCATTCCCGGATAATTGAGCCGATCGGCGTCGTCGCTGGGTCGGTGATAATCGAGATGCGTTCCTGTGAAAAAGAAAAGTACAGGTATGTTCTTACGATAAAACGACTCT
>JAKBCQ010000554.1 GCA_021807585.1 Planctomycetota bacterium
GAGTCATGATCTGATCAATACGTCCGAATCTTATGATGTTTTGACGCGAATGCGCGTTGTGCTCGATCGAGAGCTGAGAATGAGCCGATCGATCGCGGGAGTCGAGCCCGATCGGATCGCCAAGTTTCGCTCCGGGATCGCCGCCAAGCTTCCGCGCTCGGCGCGGTCGGCGGATTGAAACTTCGATGAAGTTCGTATTTTGCGCAATCTTCCAAGTCGATTTGGATGACGAAGCTTGCCGGCTCGGTTCGTCATCTATGACAGATGTGGTGGCGGTCGGCGATCGATTTTGTCAATTCTTGGCGATGAGCGACCTATTTTTTTGGTTTCGACGTTTCATTTCAGGAGGGAAACCATGGTCGCCGACCGAGCGACCGTCACTTGAACGATGAGATGGTCTGAGGAGTTTTGGCTATCGCAGGGGAATTCGGGCGTCTTCGTTAACTGCGACGACGAGGAGAAATCGGCCGCCGCGAGCGAGTCTGATATCTTTCATCGAACGCGGTCCCGTTTTGGCGAATTTGTCGCCGATGTTCTTTAGGCGGATGGAGCGATCGCGCCCGCTATGGGACGACTCGACGCATGAGCATAATCGAAATTGAACAGAATGTGCGCGACGAACCGACTTCGATTCGAGTCGCCGACGAGCGAACGGGGAGGGGCGTTCGTGGCGCCTCTTGGCGCGACGATCGATCGAACGCGGAAGGTTCTCGCTACGGGCTTTCAAGTCTCGCGGCGCTCCGCTGGATTTTGGCGATCGCGGTTCTGGGAGGCTGGCTCGATCTGGCGGCGACGATCGCCAAACGAACGTTCGATTCCAATCGATTCTTTTATTTGATGAGTCGTCATTTTCACTGGCAATTGCCGATGTCGGCGTTCGTCGTTTTGGCGGTTCCAGGGCTCGTGTATCTGAGCGGCGCTGCGATACTGGGCAAACGGCCGCGGGAGCGCGTACTGATCGGTCTCTGCTTCTCCTGGGCTTTCCTTGAGGCGACCTTGCGGCTGCCGATCGCTACTTGGTCGAGCGTGATCATGGCGATCGGACTGGGAACGTGGGCCGCGCGTCTCGTCAAGGTTCGAGCCGGACGATACGCACGCGCCGCGGGGCTTTTCGCGGCGGTCGGGTTCGTCTGCTGGATTATCGTAGTCGTCGGTTCTGTATATCAAGATATACATAGAACACGAAATGAAATCCCCGTCGTCCGGGCGAGCACGGCGCGCACGCGGAACGTGATCTTGATCGTCCTCGACGCGGTCCGCGCCGAGAGTTTGAGCTTAAACGGCTACGGCCGCGACACCACGCCGAACCTCAACCGCTGGGCGAAACGCGGCGTCTCGTTCGATCGCGCCGTCGCGCCTTCGTCGTGGACGTTTCCAAGTCATGCAAGCATGTTCACTGGATATTGGCCTTATCAATTCAACTCCGATTGGAAAGGGGCTTTGACGGGCGATTATCAGACACTTGCGGGTTATCTGGGGTCGGCGGGTTATCGCACGATCGGGATCGTGGGCAATACAAGTTATTGTTCATGGGAAACGGGTCTTGATCGCGGTTTCGAGCGATACGAGGATCATCTCGAAACGTGGCGAACGATCGCGGCGCAATCTTCGCTCGCCGCGGCGGTTCTCGATCGAATTCCCCCCGTCGACGTTTACGACGCGAAGTGGCGGAGGGTGAAATCGCGCGACGCCGCGGCGATCGATCGCTTGTTTTTGGATTTTCTCACGGTTCGCTCCGGTCGTCACGACGCCGCTCCTTATTTCGCGTTCTTAAATTACATCGACGCGCACGAGCCGTTCGTCATTCCGGGCGATTTTCCTGGAAAATTCGGCGGGAAACCGAGGTCTCGCGTCGATGAGCGATTATTGCTTGAATATTCGCATATGGATAAATCCAAGTTGACTCCCGCCGACTTGGCGTTTTTGCGGAACGCTTACGACGATTCGATCGCTCATCTCGATCACGAGATCGGCGTGTTGCTCGACGAGCTCGATCGGCGCGGAGCGCTCGAATCGACGGTCGTCGCGATCACGAGCGATCACGGCGAAAGTCTGGGGGAGCACGGACTTTTCAATCATGGTAAGTCTTTGTATTGGAACGAAATTCATGTACCTCTTTTAGTGATCGCTCCCGGTTTGGTTCCCGAGGGAAAGAAGTCGGGCGTTCCGGTTTCGACGCGCGACCTGGCGGCGACTCTCGCCGAGGCTTCGGGCTCGCCCAAGCCGCGTCATTTTCACGGTTCGTCACTTTCACGATATTGGATCGATCGTCCCGCGATCGGCCGAACCGTCCGGGGGACGCGTTCGACCGCGATGTCGGTCGTCTACGGACTCGAAGAGCCCGACCCCGCGTTCGGAACGCGACTCGATTTCAACGGAATGATCTTCTCGCTCGTCGTCGAAGATCATCATTATATTCGCAATCAATCCGAGAAGGAGGCGCTTTTCAACATCGCGATCGATCGCGCCGAAGAGCACGATCTGTTAAACGATTCTAGCCATTACAGTACATTGAATCGCTTACGGATTCGGCTTTGCGACGAGATCGACGGGAACGGAATCTTGGCGGGGGTCGAGCCCGAGCCGCTCGAGATCTTTCGCTTTTTCCTCCACGATCGAATCCCGCGAAATCGAACCCGACGGCCATGACGCCTAGAATTGATTGAGAGGCGTTGATCAAGCCGATGTAATAAGAGCGTGATATCGCGGAGATCGAGAGAGCATGCTGTTCGTTTCATCGGCGATTGCAAGAGATCGGCTCAGACGGTAAAATGACATTGGCATGGAAGGCAGGCGTTAAACGGATTGATCGAGGTGAGATGCGTCTCTCCGATCGGCTGAAGCTATGAAACACATACGAAAACGAAAAAAGCCGCTTGCTCCGAAATCCGCCGGCTCGGCAAGTCCCAAGGCGAAGAAATCGTTACAAACAACCGATTCGAAGTCGATGTTCGATGAAGTGAAAGTGCTTAAAGAGACTCGATATCGACCCGGAGAATTCGGCTCTCAAGGAGTTGGGCGACACGGAGCGACGGATTATCTCAATCTATCGGTCGATACCAAGATTCTCGCATTAATCCGCAAGGCCGCCGAAGCTTTGGGGGAGGATGCGATCCCCAACCTGATGGCAATCGGGGAAGACGTTTGCGTCGTTTACTATCCGGAACACATTTCGGAGGATTTGAAGAAAACTCCTTCAGACATTCCTATTCAATTCAAGAGCCTTTCGGGTCTTGGTATAGAACTGATTCAGCTTGCCAACTTGATGAAACCGCGGCCAAAATTGGATCCACTGCGTGATATCAGATTAAAGAATCGTAGCGATGCTACACGCGATGGCTCGGGTCAGTTATTAGTCGAATGGCGCACACTATTTCGGCTACTGAGCGCTGTCAGAGACGCCGTTCTCTTTGATCGCCCTCTGCGCATTATCGGACACGCCATATCAATCGACGAAGTTCGCCACGATGAGAATCGAAGTGATGATGCCGGTTCGGCGAAGGAAGTCGATCCCGCCTACGAAACGTTTCCAGCCCACGTCAGAATCCAAGATTACAATGCTT
>JAKBCQ010000555.1 GCA_021807585.1 Planctomycetota bacterium
CGGACGGTTTGCCGCCGCGTCTACGTCTCGCGTCCCGTCGCGCGCGATATCACCCAAACGCATTACGTAATGGAAACCGCGTATCGCCAGGTTCCCGTCACGTCTTGCGAGATGGTCGCCGAGGAACGCGTTCAAAATTGCCCCGTCACGACGTGCCAAATGGTCGCCGAGGAACGTGTTGAAAACTGTCCCATGACGACATGTGAAATGGTCGCCGAGGAACGCGTTCAAAACTGCCCCGTCACGACGTGTCAGATGGTCGCCGAAGAACGCGTCGAGCCCTACGAGGTTCGCACGTGCTCGATGGTCGCCGAAGAACGCATCCAAAACTGCCCCGTCACGACCTGCCAGATGGTCGCCGAAGAGCGCGTTCAAACGTGCCCCGTCACGACCTGCGAGATGGTCGCCGAGGAACGCGTCGAGAATTGCCCCGTCACGACCTGCCAGATGGTCGCCGAGGAACGCGTCGAAAATTGCCCCGTCACGACCTGCCAGATGGTCGCCGAGGAGGCGACCCGGCAAGTTCCCGTCTGCGTCGCCGAGCAAGTTCCCGTCACCGTCACAAGATGCGTGGCGCGGGTCGTACCGCGATCGGTGCAGGTTCAAACGTGCACGATGGTTCCCGTCGTCGTTCCCTCGTGCGCAACTTGTCAATAATCATTCTTGAATAAGCCTTGATCATCAATCCGGTGGATTCGATCGATGCGATCGGCTCCGCCGGTTTTTTTATCGACGCATCGGCGTTTGACGTGACGACGGCGCTTCGATCACGATCGGATCGCCGCGGTTTGCGCGGTCGAGGGGGGACGGTCGAGCGCGAAAAACGCCGCGTCGACGGGGGTTTCATCCCCTTTGATCAGCGCCGCGATCAGCGACGCGGTCGCGGGAGCGAGCTGAATGCCGGCGCGGAAATGCCCCGCGGCGACGAAAAGGTTCGACAACCCGGGCGCTCGACCGATGTAAGGACGACCGTCGCGATTCCCCGGACGCGACCCTCCCCACGCGCGTTCGACCTCGGCCTGCGCCAGCGCCGGACAAAGACGCTCGGCCTCGGCGATCAAACCCGCGACCGCGGCGGCAGTCGGACGCACGTCAAAACCCGCGTTCTCTTCGGTCGCTCCGACGAGAATCCTGCCGTCTTCGCGCGGGACGAGATAATTCTTGCCGTGCTCGACCACCCGCGTGAGGACGCCCGGCTCGGTTTTCAAAAGCACGATCTGCCCCTTGATCGGCGGAGTTTCGAGCCGAATTCCCGCGGTTTCCACGATCTCCCCCGTTCGCGCCCCCGCGGCGACGACGACGATACCGCTAAAAATCTCTTCACTCTTTGTTTTAACCGATATCACTCGATCGCCGTGCGTTTCTAACGAGCGAACTTCGACTCCGGGCATGAGCGAGACGCCCGCCGATCGGTTCGCGACCTCGAGCGCGTGGAGCAGCCTGGGATTGCGGATCTGGCCGCGGTCGGGAAGCAAATACGCCGCGACGAACGCTCCGTTTAAATTCGGCTCGATTCGATAAAGATCGGAGAGATCGATCGATTCATAAGCGATCCCTTCATTTTCCCATGCGAGTACTTGACGTTCCAGTTCGATCGCCTCGGAGGGTTCGAGCGCCAGGTCGATTCCGCCGCATCGGCGATAACCGATATCAATTCCCGTTTGATCTTTGAGTTCGATCGCCCAGTGGGGATAAAGCCTGGCGCTTTGGTCGCGGAGCCGTTCGAGCGGGTTCGACGGCCTTTCGGCGGTCGGCGCGATCATTCCGGCGCCCGCCCACGAAGCGCCTCGACCCATGTCGAACCGATCGACGACCGCGACCGAAAACCCGTCGCGACGGAGTTCGAGCGCCGTCGCCAAGCCGACGATTCCGCCGCCGATCACGACGACATCCTCTAGCGACATCGTTCCCCCACAGCCGATTGAAGCGGCGACTTCGGTCTCCAGGTCGATGCGGCGATCCGAAACATCCCCCGTTGCTCGTTCGCGAGCAAGAGATCGTCGCCGTCCCAACAGATCGCCTCAACCTGATCGGCGTCGTAACGAACGAACGAGATCGGCCGCGGACCCGACTCGGGATCAATCTCATAAACTCTGGCCGATTTGAGAGAGCAGACCGCGAGCCGGCGACCGTCGGCCGAAAGATCGGCGCCTGTCGCGGGTTCGGTGAATTCGGCGAGCGTCCCCTCGTAGCGAGGAATCAGCGGCTTGAATATCGGCGCCGCGGAATCGACGGCGATCGAATAACGCTCGGCCTCGCGACCGTCGTATCGTTTTGTGATCAAATACGCGCGATCTTTCCATATGTAAAGGCTTTCACAATCGAAGCGTCTTTTCTTTTCGAATCGATAATGAATCGCGCGCACGGTTTTGAGGGGTTGATCGCCGGGGCTATCGGGGTCTGGTTCGTCGACCACGTAGACGGCGCGGCTCGGCAGCAGTTCGTGATTGTTCCCGGTATCGGCGATATAAAGCTTGCCGTGATCGTCGGTTGCGATATCCTCCCAATCGACGTTGGGCGCCGCGACTTTGAACTCTCGGACGAGTTTGCCGTCGCGTCGGACGGCGAAGAGGACCGATTCGTTTCCCGAGTCGTTGTGAACCCAGAAGACTCCGGGGTGAAGCCTCGACGCGACGATTCCCGACGCCTCGCGAATCGCGGGATGATCGAGCTTTCCCAGCGGCTCCAACGGCGACGACGCCGCGAGCGAGAGGACGAAAGCGATCCGGATCGGTATGCACAAGGTCGTCATCAAGTCGTTTCCATCGGAACCGTGATCGTTCGGGAGAACGGTTATTATAATCGCTCGCGCCGATCGTCGCCGGCGTGACTGGATCGGGAAGACACCGACCCGTCGGTACAAGAATGCGACGCGGCGGATCTTGATCGCGGCCCGCGCTCGTGCGGGGAAATGATCGATCGGACCGCCGGTTATCGAGCCGATTGATTTCGAGATTCGATTGAAGCGGGATAATAAAAATATCATACAATAGATAATAAATATATAAATATTAAAAATTAATACAAAAATAAAGATATTTATTATCGATGTGTCGATTGCGACGACGTCGTTCCATCATCGCTACGATTATGCGGAATGCAGGTACAAAAACATTTACTTTGATCAGGATCGGCGGCGACTTGTCGCCGGACATGTTGGAAAGATGATGCGATTCGCAATATCGGTTCGATATCAACGCGAAACCGGACGTCCAAGAATCGGCCGATCTGAAGCGACGTCTTGTTTCGACGACTGTTCTATCCGGAGATCGTCGATCTAAGTTCAAACGGATTCCGATCGGATTATCGGAGGGTCGAGTTCCGTTAACAAAATAACCCGGAAGTTCACCGCGGGCTTTGATCACTCCGGCATTCCGCCTGACTTCAATGCGATGCATTACAAACCGATATTTGAGTCGGAGAAATCCGTTAATGAATTAACAAACAGGGGCTCCCCGGGGTTTCTCAAATATATCGATTGAAATTGATGATTCGCCGCCGTTTCGACTCGCGGTTCGCGATCGATTATGATCTCACGAGTCCGTCGATCGACGAC
>JAKBCQ010000556.1 GCA_021807585.1 Planctomycetota bacterium
TCAGGGAATCGCCCCCCCGATCACGATCGACCCCCGTCGATCCGCGACGCAATCCGTAAAGCCAACGCTAAAGAATTCATACGCGTGCATGTCGTATCGGATCGCGACATAAACACCACCGGCTTCGTCGTGCCGCGCAACACCCCGCCGAACCGACACGGCGCCGTGTACATGATCGCCTTCACCGTCAGATTCGCCGAAACCAGATTGGGAAAGATCAACACGTCCGCGGCGCCGATCACCTCGCCGCCGATCCGCTTCTTCTCCCCCGCGTCCGCCGCCAACGCCAAATCGAACGAAAGCGGACCCTGCACCTTGCACGCCCCAAACTCTCCCGTCGCGCTCCGCCGAACAATCTCAGCCGCCTCGATCGTCTCGGGCATCGTCGCACTCACCTTCTCGGTCGCAGCCATCATCGCAACCTTCGGAATCCGCTCTCCCAAAGCCCACGCGACCTCGATCGCAGCCCGCAGAATCGCGGTCTTATGCGCGAACGCCGGCTTAACCATAATTCCAGTATCCGCCATCAAAAACCGCCGCACAGGATCCTCAAGCTCGATCAACACCACCTGACAAATCGACCGCCCCGACCTCAATCCCCGCTCGGGATCAAGCACCGCCTCCATCAAACTCGGCGTCGAAACAAGTCCCTTCATCAGCAAATCTGCACGGCCCAATTTCACCTCGGCGGTCGCCGCGATCGCCGAAGCCTCGTCGTCGACGGCGTCGATCAACTGAAAATCCTCGAGATCGATCCGCGATTCGCGCGCAATCCGTTTGATCTCGCGAACCGGACCCGCGACGATCGGCTTCACCCAGCCGCGATCGCACGCCGCCCGCAACGCCTCAAGAACCGTCTTGTCGGCGCCCCCCGCCGCGGCCGCCGAAACCCTCCCCTTACGCGCGTCCGCCTCGGCGTAAAGCTCGTTATATCCATCAAGAGGCATCGTCGCTCCGATCCTTTATCGCGCCGCCCGTCGAACCCCCGCCAGATACGCGCAATTCCTCCTCCGCCCTCCCGCACCCCGAACCGACCGCGGACACAGGCCATATCGGCTTACGCTTGTGTAAAAACGCGTCGATCCCCTCGCGCGCCGCCGCCGAAACCGCGCCTCGAGCCATAAATCCAGCCATTTGCTCATATGCCTCAAATTCTGATAGCTCTAGCTGCTCATAAAACGCGACCTTCCCCCCGCCCGGAACCCCCGGATCGTGCGCCTTGATCGTTTCGATCACGTCGAGCACCTCCAAATCAAGCCGATCGGGAGCGACGACGCGATTCACAAGCCCCAATTCATACGCACGACGCGCGTCGATCGGCTTCCCCAACAGCAGCATCTCCAGCGCCGCCCGCGGAGCGATCGCTCGAACCAGCGGAATCATCGGCGTGCCGCAAAAAAGACCGATCTTCACCCCGGGCGTCGCGAATGAAGCCTCGGTCGATGCAATCGCCAGATCGCACCCCGCGACAAGCTGACACCCCGCCGCGGTCGCAAGCCCCTGAACCCGCGCAATCACAGGAATCGCCAGCCGGCGCAAGCCCGACATCACCCTCCCGCATAACCCGAACAACGCCTCGCACGCCTCAAAATCGCTGCCGGCAAGCTCGTTGAGATCATGACCCGAAGAAAACACAGGACCCCTCGACCCGATCACCACCGCGCGAACCGAACCCTCGCGACCAATCCCGTCGATCGCCGGCTCGAGCGCCTCGAGAACCTCGCGCGAAAGCGGATTCCGACGCTCGGGTCGATTCAGCACAATCCACGCCACCCCGTCCTCAATCACAAACGCGACCGCTCCCGTATACGCGTGCGCGCCGTCAAACGGTGAAAGCTTGCTTTGCAATCGACTTGTTTGAATCGTCGTCATGATCGTGTCAACGATTTATAACGAATGCGATGAGGTTGATCGGCGTCGACGCCGAGCCGTTCATGCTTCTGAACCTCGTACGCCTGAAAATTGCCGTCGCACCACACGACCTCGCTCTCCCCCTCGAACGCCAAAATGTTCGTCGCGATCCGATCAAGAAACCAACGATCGTGGCTGATCACCACCGCGCAACCGCCGAAATCAATCAGCGCGTCCTCGAGCGATCGAAGCATGTCGACATCCAAATCGTTCGTCGGCTCGTCGAGCAACAACAAATTCCCGCCGCTCTTCAAAAGCTTGGCCAGATGAACGCGGTTCCGCTCCCCTCCCGAAAGCTTGCCGACCTTTTTCTCCTGATCAGGACCCTTGAAGTTGAACTGAGCCACATAAGCACGCGAGGGAACCTTGCGCTTGCCCAGAGTCACCATGTCCAACCCCCCCGTGATCTCCTGGAACACCGTGTTGTCGGGATCGAGCGCATCGCGATTTTGATCGACATACGAGATCGAAACCGTCTCGCCGACTCGAAGCAATCCCGCGTCGGGCTTCACCTCGCCCACGATCATCCGGAACAGCGTCGTCTTCCCCGCGCCGTTCGGCCCGATCACCCCCACGATACCCCCCGGAGGCAGCCGAAACGTCATCCCCTCGAACAAAATCCGATCGCCGTACGTCTTCCCCACACCAGCAGCCTCGACGACGAGATCCCCCAAATGAGGACCCGGCGGAATCTGCAACACAATCGATTCATCGCGCTTTTCGTATTCTTGCCCGGCGAGTTGTTCATATCTCGCGATCCGCGCGCGATTTTTGGCGACCCGAGCCCGCGGCGCCATCCGCACCCATTCGAGCTCTCGCGCCAAAGCCTTCCGACGCGACGACTCTTGCTTCTCCTCACGCGCCAGCCGATCCTGCTTCTGCTCAAGCCAAGACGAATAATTCCCCTGCCACGGAATCCCCTCGCCCCGATCAAGCTCTAAAATCCAGCCCGCCACATTATCAAGGAAATAGCGATCGTGCGTCACCGCGACAACCGTCCCAGGATACTGCTTGAGATGAAGCTCGAGCCACGCGACCGATTCGGCGTCGAGGTGGTTCGTCGGCTCGTCGAGCAGCAAAATATCGGGCTGTTGGAGCAACACCTTACAGAGCGCGACGCGCCTCCGTTCGCCTCCCGAGAGCGTTGCGACATCGGCGTCGCCCGGAGGCAGCCGCATCGCGTCCATGGCGATTTCGACCTTACGATCGAGTTCCCAACCTCCCGCGGTTTCGATCGCGTCCTGAACCCTCGCCTGTTCGTCAAGGACGCGTTCCATCTCATCGGGGTCGAGCGGTTCGGCGAGCCTCGCATTGATCTGGTCGAAGCGTTCGAGAAGCGACCGAACCCCCTCGACAGCCTCCATCACGTTCCCCAGAACGTCTTTATCGGGATTGAGCGTCGGTTCCTGGGGAACGTAGCCGATCGTGGTTCCCGGCGCAGGCCGAGCGGTCCCGTGGAAATCGGTTTCCACGCCCGCCATGATTCTGAGCAGCGTGCTTTTGCCCGACCCGTTATTGCCGAGGACGCCGATCTTGGCGCCGGGATAGAACGACAACCAGATCCCCTTGAGGACCTCTTTTTTGCCGTACGTTTTGCTTAGGTTCTCGATCGTGAAGATGTATTGCGGAGGCATTCAGCGA
>JAKBCQ010000557.1 GCA_021807585.1 Planctomycetota bacterium
TTGCGTGCGGGGGGGCTGAAGGCTCAGTTTTGGTCGGTGTTTATTCCTTCGGAATTTGAGCATCCGGCGCGGACGGTTTTGGAGCAGATTGATTTGGTGCGGCGGATGGTTGCGCGATATCCGGGCGATTTCGAGCTCGCGACGACCGCGGACGAGGTCGAGGGGGCGGTGCGGCGCGGCAAGATCGCGTCGTTGATCGGGATCGAGGGGGGCGTCGCGATCGAGAATGATTTGTCGATGATTCGCATTTATCGCGATCTGGGTGTGAGTTATATGACACTCACGCACGGCAAGTCGCTCGACTGGGCTGATTCGGCGACCGACGATCCCAAATGCGACGGTCTTTCGAGGTTCGGCGAGCGTGTGGTGAAGGAGATGAACCGCGTGGGGATGCTCGTCGATTTATCGCACGTTTCCGCGGCGACGATGACCGACGCGATCCGCACGGCTCGAGCGCCCGTGATTTTTAGTCATTCGAGCGCGTATGCGATCGCACCGAGCCCGCGGAACGTCCCCGACGACGTTTTAAAGATGCTTCCCGCGAACGGCGGGGTGGTGATGGTGAATTTTTACTCGGCGTTCGTCAACCCCGAGGCGGCGCGACGGTCGACGGCGATCCACGCCGAGCTCAGAAAGAAATATCCCGATACGCGAGACATGTACAAAGCGATGGGTGAAATATATAAAAAGGATCCGTTGCCGAGGGGGACGGTTGCGGACGTCGCGGATCATATTGATCATATCATCAAGTTGGCGGGGATTGATCACGTGGGGATCGGATCGGATTTCGACGGGATCGAGTCGTGTCCCGAGGGATTGGAGGACGTTTCTTGTTATCCGAGGTTGACCGAGGAGCTGTTGCGTCGCGGCCGGAGCGAGGCGGAGATTCATAAGATTCTCGGGGGCAACGTGTTGCGTGCGTTTCGCGAGGCCGGCGCCGCGGCCGAGAGGCTCAAGAAGACGACCGAGCCCGAGGTCGATTCTCCTCCGGCGATGAAGATGTGAATGACTGGAAATCGTATTTGTGAATGCGCGATTATGGAAGCACATTTTCCGTATGCGCGGGCGTGTTTGATGCTTGGTGATGATGCGCCGGCTTAATAGGGGGATTTTGAGGATGCGCGGGCGTCGTGCCCGCGGCGTTGTTTTCGGACGGGATGACGGGCTTCCCGCCCGCATCCCTTTTTCTCCGGCCTGTTCGCGGGCTTCCGGCCCGCTCTTTGGGTTGGATCGGGGCGTATCGCGGGCGTCACGCCCGCTTTGGTCTTTGGCGTCGTCGTGGTCGCGGGCTTCCAGCCCGCTCCCTTGCGGGCCGAGTGGGCGGGCATCCTGCCCGCCCGCCCGCCTCACGTTCGCGTCGTGATCTCTTGACGCCCCACTGGTTTTCTATGACTGACTGGTTCGACTCCCGAGGCCGATCCCTAATTCTCGCGGCGCTTCCTTGCGCGAGAACACCGATCGGCTTAAGGCATATGCCGAGTGAGTTAGGACGACGGATGCGTTCGGGATCTTGAGGTCGTACGGAGGCTTCCGCATGAATCGCGGAATTCGGAACATGATAGCGCGTGCTCTGAAACGCGATTCCCCTCGGTTGTAACGGGAGACGGCGAATTGTTAAATAAGTGTATTGTGATATCTGTAATTCTTAGGGACGTCTTCGATCGGGACCGCAATTTCAACGATTTAATTGCGTTATGTACCCGGCGGCTCGGCAGCGTGTCACTCGTGTCGAATGCGAATGATCCTCAGTTTTGCAAGTCTCTCATCATCCTACCACTAAGCCATTCTTTGATATCACTTTGGCGCCAACTTGACAAGCTTCCTCGCTTAATTTACACCTTAAGGGTTGAGGCCAAGAGACGATAGGAGAGGAGATGTCTGCGCCGAGGTCATTAGTTGTGGGTAAGATACCGATCGTCGCTGGTGGACTCGCGCCGGTCGGTGCCGCTCCATCTCCAATAGGTGGTGCGGGCGCCACGGGACCTGGTTTAGGACAAATTCCATTTTTCATGCAGGTTCAAGAACAGCCCAATTGGTGTTGGGCTGCGACGGCTGTGAGTGTTTCTCTCTTTTTTAACTGCACGGGCAATTGGACTCAATGTTCGATCGCCAATCGTACTCTCACACCTCCTCCTGGAGTCGACTGTTGCAACGATGGATCACACCCGGACTGTGACCGACCCTGGTATTTGGACAGAGCGCTTTCCTCGACATCGAATCTGAATGACGTTCGGAGCGGATCGGTAGGATTTGCAGAGATCGTGACCATCATCGGCGACTGGAAACCCTTGGGAGTACGCGTTGGTTGGATCGGAGGGGGTGGGCACTTCGTCATAATTCGCGGTTGGACCAAGACATCGGCGGGGGATGAGTTCGTTCATGTGTCCGACCCGTTCTACGGGTCGAGTACCGTTCTCCATGCGGACTTCGTCGGTCGATATCGATCACTGGGAACATGGACGCATACATATTGGACTCAACCCTAACGGAGAGCAAATCATGAATCTCAAGTATTCTCAGGATGAATCAAGGATGTCGATTGTGAACGCCGCTCAGACGATCTTGAGAGATCTTGCGGGCGTGCAGGACGCATCGGGAGGGGCAAGCCCGTTGGTCCATCAATCGTTGTCGGATGTCCCCTTGGCTGTCTACTCGCTAGGATTTGAACAACTTTTTCAGGCCGGTATCCTCAAAGACGCCGTTCCAATCTCCTGGCGTGTATTTGTGCTGAATCATCACGATGAACCCGTGGGGGCGGCCGAAGTGACCGCAGGCGGCGGATTGAACCCGCCTCGCTTCCAGAGCTACAACGAAGGCCCGCAGGTAGCAGCCTCGGGGATCGCTTTGTCTCGGGCGGAGTCCGCCGACGACGCGGGGATGTACGAGCCGAGGTTCGTGGAAATTCCGGGGATTTATACGAGCGCCCTCTGGTTGAAGAATCTTGGCGCGGGGGACGATCAAATCATCCCGATCAAGCCGATCCCCGGATTTCTCAGCAAAAAAGCGGTCTATTCGCCCGATGAATTCCTGGATTTGGCGCGTATTCAAGCGCGCCAAAGGATGGAGTTTGATGATGAACCGGAGAAAGCTCGCTAGGGAGTCGTGGTTCCGATCGGAATTGTAAATATAAATGACTTATTCATATTATAGATACATTTAGATATTATAAGTTAAAATAAGATAAAGCCACTGTATGTTTGCATCTATAAATACAAATATCATCAATATTTATCAATTTAGAACTCAATATGTTTGCGTAAGCTCGGATCCTGCTCGTGATTTGGATTGCATCCATTCGACCTTCACTCCACGACGTCGCTCAATGCGGACATCCCTCCGCCCTGGCCCGCGATCAAATCGACAAAAGAAACTTACTCGCTCGCGCTTTTTGGTGTTGCGCGTTTCCGTTTCCTTCGGTATGGAGACTACGTATGCGAATAGATCTGTAATACAAGCACGAAGCGCGAGCGAGTGCGTGCATTCAAAAAAAACGACTCACTCGCTCGCGCTTCGTGCTTGTATTCGAACGGCATTTCCTCCTCGGCTCCAAAT
>JAKBCQ010000558.1 GCA_021807585.1 Planctomycetota bacterium
CGCTCCCGCGGGAATCGCCGATCTCGCACGCGGAGTCGTCGTGCATCGCGAACCGATTGGTCTCGATCAACCGATCGTGATCGTGCCCGGCATAAAAACGCCCCAGGCCGACGGCCCCCGCGGCCGGTTCGAGGCCGACGTGATGAGAGGGGAGGAGTGCGAGACGATCGGCGCGCGGCTCCTCCTCGATCGCGAACGACCCGACCGCGAAAGCGTCGCGGAGACGTACGTCTGGCCGGGATCGCATACAAAACTTGTTCATGTTAATACATCTGGTAAAATAACATCGAGCTTTACGACTTTGGCGGGCGAGCTGACGTCCGCCATCGCCGAACATACACTTATTGCTTCAAGTTTACCGCGGGTTTGGCCCGACGAGCTCGATCACGCCTCGGTTCGGCTGGGGATGGAGGCGTGCAAGCGCGACGGTCTGGGACGGTCGGCGTTTTTGGTTCGGATCGCGGCGTTACAAGGGGGTCTCGATTTGAATCAAAGGTTTGCTTTTTGGTTGGGCGCCGTGGTTGAATCGGACGTTTCGAGCCTTGCTGCGCGGATCGATCGGACGCCTTCGAAGCGGATATGGATCGGCGGCCGCGAGCCGCTCCGCGCGATCTACGCCGAGCGGCTGACCGAGGCTTTGGGGGCTTCGGTCGTGCCGCTTGCCGACGAGATCGCCGACCGCGCCGCGGCGATCGGCGCGCTCGCGGTCGCGTGGACGGCGAGCCGACCCGATCGACCGATCGTCTCAATTTGATAAAAGATATCGCATGGCATCATAGTTGGTTAATAATATATATGGATGGACTCACTGGTGAAACCGCGGCGTTTCGGCGGGCGGCGCGATCGTATTGGAACCGTCAGGACGAAAGGAATCGACTCCAGGACCAAACGACCTGGCCGACGATCGGCCGTTCGGGTCCTGCGACGTTGTGATACGGGATCGGGATGATCGCGTGCTCGGCGCTCGGTCGGTTTGGTCGCAGCAGCATATGTCGACCGCTAATTTCAAGGCGGCGGACGACGGTTTTACCGTCGGCGAGCGCGACGACGATACGACCGTGGAGGGTCTGGGGGTCGGTCATCGAGCGATCGACCGCGATGATCGATCCCTCGGGTAGTATCGGCGCCATCGAGTCGTCGACGAGCCTTGCCGCGAACGTATCGGACGGATTGGGGAGCCACTGGCGATACGCCATGATCCTCCCCTCGATCATGCTCGGCGTGATCACGGTTTTGGTGAGATTATCAAGTGAAACGATGATGACCGGTATGAAATCGACGAGATCCTCGGGTGGGATCTCGCCTGAGCGAGCGTCGGCGGTCGGTCCGCCGTTCGTCTGCGCATCCTCCAATTTTTGTAGTCCGCGGCGGATCAACTCGAGCGGGCTAAGATCCGCCAAGACCATATCTTCGACCCCCTGGCGGTAACGCGGACCTTTCCCCGAAAGGAGCCAGATCGGGTTGACTCCGGTTTGTTCGATGAATGACAGGAGGACTTCGGCGGGAACGGTCACCCCTGTTTCATAATTGTACCACGTACGTGCCGGCAGCCCCAACCGGCGTGCGAGCTCGGGACCGCCGTGCTCGCCGAAGATTTCCTGGCGGACATCGCGTAATCGGCTTGATACCATCGCCTTAACGTTGGCGCGCGTCCTTGGTGTTTTCTTTCTTGCCACGTCGCAATCATCCCGACTCGCGGGAGCCCCCTCTGTGCACGGCTCGTCCGAGGTTTCAATCGTCGAATCTCAGATTCGCGAGACAATCTCGTTCGTAAATCAACCCGAAATAGAGGTCAAGCAAAAAGATATCGATGGCGGTTTTTCTTGGCAGATGAAACCGCCGGCTCGATCCATTCCTCGCCCTCATAAGTTTAACCATTCCCAGTATCAATCGTGACGGTGATTGCAAGCAATCTCAGAAATGATGCCGAGACGCGACACCGCGGCGAAATGCGGGAATAATCAGACTCACTCGATACACAATTGAGCCGATCAATCGGCGAACCGAAGGGTCGCGACGGGGAGATCGCGACGATGAGATCGAAAAGGCGAGATCGTCAAAATATGCCGAGTTCGTCGCGAGCCGCGTCGGTCATCCGCGCCGGCGACCAGGGGGGAGTCATCACCATCTTGACGTTCGCTTTGGAAACCCCCTCGATCTTCTCGAGCGCCGCCACCGCTTTCGCTAAAATCTCGGGACCCGCGGGACACGCGGGGCTCGTCAACGTCATATCCACATCAATTTCGTTTTCACGCGTCTGAATCGCATACACCAATCCCAGATCGACGACGTTGACGTTGAGCTCGGGATCTTTCACCGTCTTGAGCGCCTCGACGACCGCTTCTTGACCAATCATCAGGAAATCTCCCTTAAACGAACCGATACCGACGCCGTTTCTCGCCGATCACGCGATCAGCATACACGACCGACCTCGTTTCAATCCACCGCGATATGAACTCCATCTTCGTCCACACGAACGTCATGCGTCGAAACCGACTCGAACGCGGGCATGCACAACGCCTTGCCCGTCCGAACGTCGAACCGCGCACCATGACGCGGACACATCACCTCGCAACCCAATAGCTCTCCCTCGGCAAGCGGTCCGCCGTCGTGCGTGCAAACGTCGTCGATCGCGTAATAAGCTCCGTCCACATGAAACAGAGCCACCGCGCGGCCCGCCACATCGAGCAATTTCTTCCCCCCGGGAGCGATCTCACCCGGTTTGGCTGCATGTATATAACCTTTTATCATCGATTGTTCACTCCCTGTTCCCGTCGAGTCGTCGTGCGCAGATCCGCGGTTCGATCGTCGCTCATTTCACAATCACGCCGTCACGCCTTGATTTGATTGGAATCCGGCGCGGTTCATTTCGAAGGCGCGTCGGCTTGGCCGTTCACCGCTTTGCCGGCCCCCTCGGCGCGGCCGATCGCGGCTTTGGTCGCCTCACGCTTGACCCGCCGCAAAACGCCTGTCAATCCTCGAACGCGGAGCATGCCGAGGATCTCGACCAACCCGGCGCGATCGACGAGATCATCGGGAGCGGTCAGGATCTCTTCGATCGTCCCCCCCGAAAGTCCCTCGACAAGCAACGAAACGAAGCCCCGCACCGTCGGCGCCTCGATCGGCGCGTCGGCGTGAATCTCGAGAACCTCGCCCGCGGGCTCGACGAATAAAAACACCGGCGATTGACACTCCTCAACACGATGAGTCGCGTCTTTCAACGACTCGAGCCGCGCGGGAAGAGGACGGAGCGACTTGGCGAAATCAATCAACAATTCAATCCGTTCTTGCCGATCGGCGTCGCGCAGCTCTTCAATCAATTCATTTAATTTCAATGGCATAAATATTCACTTATGTATGGATCCGATCATTCTCCGAGATCACCCGCGTCGATCGCGACGGGAACCCCGCAAACGTGGAACGAAGCGGAAGATGCGCGCCGCGCCGGAGGCTTGACGCGCCCCGGCGCGACCTCGTACAGGCGATTCGCCTCGGACGGATCGGCTCGGCTTCGCCTCACGCGCCTTTAGCGATTGGAACGCGCACCAA
>JAKBCQ010000559.1 GCA_021807585.1 Planctomycetota bacterium
AGAGCGATCGTTTCCGGGTCCGACCGTCGGACAGTTTGTCTGAAGCCCCGGACGTTGGGACGTGGAGATGGCGGTCGTCGCCGCGCGGCTTCCCCTCGCGAGAGGCCGTGCTTCATTCCATTTAACGCCCGTCGAGGTTGCGAGTCAATCGGGACGCGCCGGTCGGTAGGGGAATGTTGATCGCAAGCGACGAGCAGGCTATTCTCATCGCGGCGATCGGCGCTCGTCTTGACTTTCGATTCGCGATCGCCGTGAGAATCGCTCAATATCGCCGTTCTTTCCAGGAGCCGATCGTGGCCGCGCGCGTGCTGATCACCCGACCGATCCCAGAACCCGGAGCGTCGCTGATCGAACGCGTCGCCGAGGTCGCGATGTGCGTCCGCGAGGATCGATCGCCGACTCGCGACGAATTGATCGCCGCGATCGCCGACGCCGATATTCTCTTATGCTTATTAACCGAGACGATTGACGCCGAGATCCTCGACGCGGCGCCGAAATGCAAGCTCGTGGCGAACATGGCGGTCGGGTACAACAACATCGACGTCGCGGCGGCGACGCGGCGAGGAATCATCGTGACGAACACCCCGGGGGTTCTCACCGAGGCGACCGCCGACCTGACGTGGGCTCTCATCCTCGCCTCGGCGCGACGCGTCGTCGAGGGGGATGAAGAAATGAGAACCGGTCGATTTCACGGCTGGGGTCCGTTTTACATGCTCGGCGTCGACGTCTTCGGCAAGACGCTCGGTCTCGTCGGCCCCGGCCGAATCGCGCAGGCAGCGGCTCGCCGCGCCGTCGGGTTTCGAATGAACCTGCTCTACCGCGGCCGCAAAGCCTCTCCCGAGCTCGAAGAATTGGGAGCGAAACATGTCGAACTTGACGACCTTTTACGCGAAAGCGATTTTGTGAGTTTGCATACGCCGCTGAACGCCGAAACCCGTCATCTGATCGATCGCCGAGCGCTCGAGTTGATGAAGCCGACGGCCTATTTAATCAATACGGCGCGCGGTCCCGTCGTCGACGAGGCGGCGCTCGTCGAGGCTCTCAAAAACGGCACGATCGCGGGAGCGGGGCTCGACGTGTACGAAGACGAACCCCGAATCGCCGAGGGACTCGCCGCGTGCCCAAACGCGACGCTGCTTCCACACCTGGGAAGCGCGACCGCCGAAACGAGGTCGGCGATGGCGCGTATCGCCGCCGAGAACGTCGTCGCGTTCCTCACCGGATCGAGACCTTCCAACACCGTCAATCCCGAGGTATACTGAATGTTGAAAAGGCTTTGAGGATTTCGTATCGGTCGATCTCGAACCTCGCATCGCCAATGAAGAGCTAACCATGTTTATATTTTTCTACGGCTTGACTTATATTCTTGAAACCTACGCGATCGCCGCGGTGATCGCCTTACAAGGGGGGAAAGAATTGGCGGATCTGAATCCGTCGCCGAAAAGACATCGGAAAGTATTCGGCATTTTTGAGATCCACACGGATTATTTCTATTTGCTGATTCCGCTATCGATCGGATGCGGATTTTATCTCCTGGGTTTGATGTTTCTCTTGCGATTCGAGAGTCAATAATGCCCGAAGCTTATACGGGAACGAACACGGAGAAGATCGAAAAAGTGATCGTCGATCTCGTCGAGATCAAGACGACGTTGAAAATATGCGCTTGGATCGCCGGGGTGAGCGCGCCGTTTCTCTTGGGTTTGGGCGCCTTTTTGGTCTCAAAGGTGTATGAAACATCGACAAAAATTGATCGATTAACTTATCGATTTGACGCAATTGAGCGACGGATGGATTCTCTTGAAAAGCGCATGGCGTTCGTCGAGGAGATGCTCGCGAAAATCGATCGCAAACTCGATTCCAAAATCGAATTAAAACGGCAGGATGCGTTGAAATAACGCGAATCGCGATCGGGCGATCAACCGCGATCGGACGACGTTTTTCCGCGCACCCGAGCGGGATTGAGACTCGGATCTCGCCCAGGTCGTATCGAACTTCACCTTCTCGCTCGACGCGTCGGTTTCTTGTAGATTACGACGATGTAACGACGAACGGTCGCGATCGGCCGGACGCGGGACGGTCCACTTCGGCTTGCGATCGCGGCGGATCGTCGATTCGTCGAGGACGTTGTCATGAAATACCGAGTCTTGATCGAGACGGATGAAGACGGCGCGTTCACGGCGGAGGCGCCTGCGTTGCCGGGATGCATTTCTCAAGGCAAGACGCGGGCCGAGGCGATCGAAACGATCAAGGAGGCGATCACGGCGTATCTTTCGAGCCTCGACGCGCGCGGCGAACCGATTCCACCGCCGATCACCGAAGAAGTTGTGGAGGTGATCGTATGAAATTCGTTCCTCACGCGAAGGCCTCCAACGTCGTCGAGGCGCTCACCAAGGCGGGGTATGAGATCGACGATCGGCAGCAGGATTACGTCGTCCTGCGGCATCCCGCTCCGCCTCATCGGCGATTGACGACTCCCAGTGAAGGGGTTGCGACATTGGGGCTGATGCGAAAGATCATCCGCCAGTCGGGGATGACGGTTGAAGAGTTTCGCAAGTTGCTCTGATTCGATTTTCCGGACCGCCGAGCGAGTTTTGGAACGGGATTCGCGGATCAATCGCCGCGCGTCGGGCGCTCGATCGAGCGTCGACTCGACCCGCGATAATCGCGTAAATCGCGTGGAATTCGGCTCGATTTGTCGGCTCGCCGGGTCGCATCGATGAATTCCATCGGTGTATGGAACGAGGTCGAACGACTTGAAATCTTCAAGAAAACGGATACCTTTAACAGTCTCGAACGCGTGCGCGGACGGGACGCCTTCCGCCGACTAAATTCGTGAATTCGCGGTTGGTCACGGATCGGGCGGTCCTGGCGGCGCATTGACGCTTGGAACCGGCCGCGCCGCGATCCGACCATCTTCATCGCCGGTCGCGCCGCGTCACCTGAGAATCCGACCGAACACTAGAATCCGGGCATATATTAGGATGAGCGTCCTCAAGTTTCGCCTTAATCAATCGAATATGGGGACGCGATACCCCGAGCTAAAAAAAGCTTACGTCACGGGTCTCGATCGCGCCCCGGGGCGGACGCAGGTCGAATTAAGACCTCATTTATTAATATGCAAAAAAGAAGCATGTGAAAGCGGCCGCATTTTTCTTCCCTGGCCGGTCGACGGTTTCGGCATGCCGATGGTGGGAACCGCGACTTTGGTCGAGCGTGATCAACCCTACGATCTGGCGGTTGAACTGGCGCGGGGAAAGCTCAACGACGTCCGCAATCAGTTGGCCGATTGGCGTTTGATGGGGCTCAAATCGACCGCCGACCTCGACGCGCTGATCCACACGGCGCAGGCGACGTTCGCCAAGGCGGCGACCTCGCAAGACGACCCTGCGGCGTCGCTCGCGGCGTCGCAAGAATGTCTGATCGCCGCGCATCGCGCCAGCATGCTTCTTGTCGAAACGTATACAAATCAAGTATTACACAAGCGTTTGGGTCATGCGTCCAAACTGAGCACGCTGGTGGCGACGGAAGTGACCGGGGATCCCCGC
>JAKBCQ010000560.1 GCA_021807585.1 Planctomycetota bacterium
CCCCCAGTTTTTTGATGAACGCCTCGGCCTCGGGACGCGTTCGACCCGGCAGAGTTCCCGTGATGACGAACGTTTTCCCCGCGAATTTCGCCCCGCCCGCCGCGGCCGCGACGGGCTCGAGCGGCCTGGGAGCGACTCCGACCTCGGCGAGCTCTTTAAGTAATCGAATGTGTTCAGGTTCACTCAAGTAATCGACGATGCTCGCGGCGACGATCGAGCCGATCTCGGCGACGGCCTCGAGATCTTCGATCGAAGCTCGCCGCAACTCGTCGATCGTTTTGAACCGTTCGGCGAGGATCTCCGCCACACGCACGCCGACATGTCGAATCGTCAATCCCGTAAGGAGTCGATCGAGCGTCCTCGTTTTCGTAACCTCGATCGCCGCGACGAGATTCTTCGCCGATTTGAGCCCCATCCGATCGAGTTCGGAAATCGTCTTGACGTCGAGGCGATAAAGATCCGCCGGAGTCTTCACCAGTCCCTTTTCGACGAGTTGATCGATCAACTTTTCGCCCAAGCCGTCGATATCCATCGCGTCGCGGTGTGCAAACCACCGCAGCCATTCCTTGAGTTGATCGGGACAGTTCGTCGCGTGATTCGAGCACCGATAATCGGCCTCGCCCGGCTCGCGGATCGCCGCGGCGCCGCAGCTTGGGCAATGCGTCGGAAACGCGAACGGAACTTCGGCGCCCGTGCGCGACTCGACCTCGACCCGCACGACCTGAGGAATGATCTCCCCCGCTTTTTGAATCACGACCGTGTCGCCGACGCGAACGTCTTTCCTCGCAATCTCGTCGGCGTTGTGCAGCGTGGCGCGTTTAACGACCGTCCCCGCAAGCGGAACGGGGGTCAAATCCGCGACCGGGGTGAGCTTTCCCGTCTTACCCACCTGCACGCCGATCCGCTCGACTCGCGTCACCGCTCGTTCAGCTTCATATTTGAATGCGATCATCCACCGGGGGCTCTTACTCCGCGCTCCCAGCCGCTTTTGCTGATCGATCGAATCGACCTTGATCACGAGTCCGTCGGTTTGATAATCGAGCTCGTCGCGCTTCGTCTCCCATACCTTTGCGTGTTCAATCACTTCTTCAATCGAATTGTACAAAGCGGTGTATGGGCTTATCGGGATCCCCATCGTGCGGTAACGTTCGAGCGATTCCGAATGCGATTGGAATTCGATTCCGCGATAAGCCCCCGCGCCGTGCGCGATGAACGAGAGCCTGCGTTTGCCGCAGATCTTCGGATCAAGGAGTTTGAGCGAGCCCGCGGTCGAATTCCTGGGATTGGCGAACGGCGGCTCGTCGGCGGCGCGCCGCAGATCGTTCAGCCGGACAAGCTCGGAATTCGTCATATAAACCTCTCCGCGAACTTCAATTAATTCGAGGGGATCGCCTTCAAGCTTAAGCGGCACGGCGCGGATCGTGCGGATGTTGGCGGTGACGTCGTCGCCGCGGGCGCCGTCGCCGCGCGTCGCCCCGAGCGCGAGCGTTCCGTTCTCATATCGGAGCGAAACCGCGACTCCGTCGACCTTGAGCTCGACGACGAACCGCACCGCCTCTCCGGGATTAAGACCGCGGCGAACTCGATCGGCCCATTCGCGTATCTCTTCAAACGAGTACGTGTTATCAATCGAGAGCATCGGAACCGAATGCTCGACCGTCGCGAAAAACGGCGCCGGCGCCCCCCCCACGCGTTTTGTCGGACTCGCGGGATCGTCGAATTCGGGATGTTCCTTCTCAAGAGATTCGAGCTTTTTGATCAAAATGTCATATTCACGATCGCTAATCTCGGGGGCGGCGTCCACATAATAGAGCCGGTTGTGACGCTCGATCTCCCCGCGCAATCGCTTGATCTCACGCTCGACGCTTAAAGCCGTCATCGCTTACCCCCCCTCGTCTCGATCACGTCGATCAGGGACGCACTTGCTAACAAGATCAGTGTTTGCTTATTTTTTGTGTTGTTCCACGTCGCGCTCGGTTTTCGTGCGATCAAACTTGTCGTCGGCGAGCATGGCGACGACCGATAAAACGAGCATGATCACGAACTCGATTCCGATGATCGTCGGCGCCGATCGATCGAGCCAGTCCGAAAACGCCTTGTTCGAGAGACTCTGTTTGATCTCGGGATGGTGCATCAACGCCTTCTGATATTCGGGAATAATCAAGTAAGCAAGAATCGTGACGACGAAAAGCACGCTCACGATCAGAAGAAAGAAATAAAAAGGATTCGGAAATAACGGCTTACGCGAAGTCCCGGCCATCAGTTGAGTTCTCATGTGTTTAGATCAATCGGTCGAGGTCGATCGCGAACGGGTTCGTCCACGACTCGCCGTCGGACCGAGAGGGGAATCGCCCCCTCTCGGTTCGCCGGCAATCAAGACATCATCAAACGCCGGCGTCCACCCAGTCGTTCGCGGCGATCTCGTAGGAAACGAGCTCCTCGGGCTTGAACCAGAGAGCGATCTCGCGCTCGGCCGATTCGCCGCCGTCGCTGCCGTGAACGAGGTTGTTCTGCTTGCTGATCGAAAAATCGCCGCGAATCGTCCCCGGCGCCGCCGAAGCTCCGTTCGTCGCCCCCAGCATGTTCCGCACCACCGCGATCGCGTCGTTCCCCTCGAGCACGCCCACACCCACCGGTCCCGACGTGATGAACGACAACAGCCCCTCGAAAAACGGCTTCCCCTTGTGCTCGGCGTAATGCCGTTCGCCCGTCGCGCGGTCGACTTTCAAAAACTTGAGCGCGACGATCTTCAGCCCCTTGGCCTCGAATCGGCGCAAAACCTCGCCGGTCAATCGCCGCTGGACACAATCGGGCTTCATAATAATCAACGTTCGCTGCATCATTCACTCTCTAAAAGGAACATCATTGTTTCCGTCGATTCCGCCTACCGAGACCGCGGCGACCGCCGATCGCTCGACGTCGCATCGTTGAATCGAACGAATCATCAATTTACATACCCGACGACGATTCGACAACCGACCCCGACGAGCTTAACCCTTGGCCGATGATCACCTCGATCTCATCAAATCGATCAAGGCCGAGCCGCCACGCCCGCACTTCGACACGCCTTTCCGCCAACGAGACGATGATTCGCGGCGTGTCGCCGTAATAATTCTCGGCGAGGTCGACCCGGCTCGGAATCGGCGGCGTCGATGGATGCGAATGATAAATCGCGCCGATCTCCCCGCGACGTTCTCGTATCGCCCGCACCGCGACAATCAAGTCGCGACGGTCCGCCGTATACCTCACGCGACTCCGATCCTCATTCCGAAGCGGATAAATCGAATCGATCGCATCGCACCGTGAGCCTAAAAGCCCGCAACATTCGAGCGGGAATTCGCGTTCCGCGTGCGCGATCATCGACTCGAAGATTCCTCGCGGGATTTCGATCATGAGTCCAAAGCCCAATCGCGACTCGCGTTTGATCTCAATCGAATCGGCTCTCATTCGGGATAAAGCGGGGTTGATAAATACCGTTCTCCCAAATCGGGCAGGACGACGACAAGAAGCTTATCGTGATTTTCGGGCCGACGCGCGATCTGAA
>JAKBCQ010000561.1 GCA_021807585.1 Planctomycetota bacterium
CCGACCCCGACATCGAAAAAACCGAATACTCCAACACCCGCAGGCGCCTCCTCGATATGGCCAAAAAGGCCGATGAACTCAAGGGCGAACACGACGAAAAACTCAAAACCGCCGCCAAACTGATCGACGAACTTTTAAGCGAAGGATTCCGCCCCATCGTCTTCTGCCGCTTCATCGCCACCGCGGAATATCTTAAAGACGAACTCCACAAACGACTCCCCAAAGGAACCGTCGTCGTCGCCGTCACCGGCGCGCTCCCACCCGAGGAACGCGAGGAACGCGTTGCGCAATTATCCGCCGATCCCAAACGCGTGCTCGTATGTACAGATTGCCTAAGTGAAGGGATCAACCTGCAAGAACATTTCGACGCCGTGTTCCACTACGACCTCTCGTGGAACCCCACCCGCCACGAACAACGCGAGGGTCGAGTCGATCGCTTCGGCCAGCGGAAAAAAGAGGTTCGCGCGCTCACCTTCTACGGCGTCGACAATCAAATCGACGGAGTCGTTCTTAATGTGCTGATTCAAAAACATAAGAAAATCCGCGATGAACTCGGAATCTCGGTCCCCGTGCCGATCGATACCCGCGCCGTGATCGACGCGATCCTCGAAGGCTTGCTCCTCAACAATCGGTCGGGTTCGGGCGAACGCCAAGATTTCCTCCCGTTCAACGAATCGTTCGAACGCGAACGCGAACGCCTCCATAACGAATGGCAAGCCGCGACCGATCGCGAAAAACAATCGCGGTCGATCTTCGCGCAACAATCGATCAAACCCGACGAAGTCTTCAAAGAATTAACATCGGTCCGATCCGCGATCGGTTCGGTCGCCGACGTCGAACGCTTCACGATCGACGCGCTTCGGCTCGCAGGCGCCGTCGTCGCGCAGCGCCAAGGCGCTTACCACGTAGACCTCGCCGAAACACCCCGCGCAGTCCGCGACGCGATCGATCGATCCGATAATGATCAAACCAAGTTTATGATCACATTCGACGATAAAATCGACTCGGCGGCCGCGATCCGGCTCGGCAGGTCGCACCCGATCGTCGAGGGGCTCGCTGCGCACATCCTCGATTCGGCGCTCGATCCCCTCGCCCAGGCGTCGGCTCGCCGCGCCGGCGTCGTCAGAACCGCACGCGTCGATCGCCGCACCACAATCCTCATCCTCCGCCTCCGCTATCACCTCATCAGTGAATATCCCGGCAAACCCGTCCGAGAAATCCTCGCCGAGGATTGCCTCTCCGTCGCCTTCGAACGCGCTCCCGAAAACGCCGTCTGGATCGATCACGCAATCGCCGACACCCTCCTCGACGCCCAACCCGACGGAAACATCGAACCCGACCAGGCGCGCGATTATATCCAAACATTCCTCGATGGTTTCTCCCTGATCCAACCCAAACTCGAAGCGATCGCCCGCGAACGCGGCGACGCTCTCCTCGACGCCCACCGCCGCGTTCGAATCGCCGCCAAAATCAAAAACGTCTCCCAACGCGTCGTCCACGCCCCACCCGTCGATATCCTCGCCGTCCATATCCTTTTACCTATACCGAAATCTGTATAAAGGAAAACGCATGCGAAGACGAGATTTCAAAACATTCACTACCGTTACCACCGAGGGCGCGATCCTCCCGGCCGAGATCCTCCGCGCGATCGTCGATCGCGACCGCGACCTCGAAGCCCTCGATCCCGCGACCTACCACCTCGCCGATTCCACAATCAACGAGGCCGTCAACGACGCCTGGAATAAACTTACCGAAAAATGGCGGAAATTCCACGAGTCGCTCGCCAAATTACCCGAACATGATCCCGCAACCACGCTCACACGTGATCGCTTGTTAATGCCCTTGTTCGAAACCCTCGGCTACGGCCGCGTTCAACCCGCCCCCAAATTCACGATCGAAGAAAAATCCTACCCCGTCTCGCACTGCTGGGGAAAATCGCCGATTCACCTCGTCGGCTATCGAGTCGACCTCGATAAACGTCCGACCGGCCCTTCATCGACGCTCAAATCGAGCCCCCACGGCCTGCTCCAGGAATGGCTTAACCGCTCGAAGGATCACTTGTGGGGATTTTTGTCAAACGGCTCCAAACTCCGTATCCTCCGCGATAACGCCTCGCTCACCCGGCTCGCATATGTCGAATTCGACCTCGAAACAATGTTCAACGGCGCCTATTACGCCGATTTCGCGCTCCTCTGGCTCGTTTGCCATCAATCGCGCGTCGAGGCCGAAAAGCCCGAGGAATGCGTCCTCGAACGGTGGTCGCGAACCGCGCAAACGCGCGGAACCAGAGCCCTCGATAATCTCCGCCAAGGCGTCGAAACCGCAATCATCGCACTCGGTCAAGGTTTTTTATCGCACAAGGCGAACAAGCGATTAAAAGACAAGCTCCGTTCGGGTGAACTCCACAAACAAGATTATTTCCGCCAGATCCTCCGTTTGGTCTACCGACTCATCTTCCTCTTCGCCGCCGAGGATCGCGATCTCCTCCTCATCCCCTCAGCCGATCCCAAAGCGCGCTCGCGCTATCAAATATATTACTCCACAACACGTTTGCGCAACCTCGCTTCAAAACGTTTGTCGGGTTCACACGCCGATCTGTTCCAGATGCTCGTCGTCGTCATGACCAAACTCGGCGAAGATCAAGCGTGCCCCCAACTCGCACTCCCGCCGCTCGATAGCTTCCTTTGGTCCAAAGCCGCCGCGGCCGATCTGATCAACTCCCAGATCGCCAACGCCCACCTCCTCGACGCCGTGCGCGCCCTCTCGTTCACCCTCGATTCCAACATCAGACGACCGGTCGATTACAAAAATCTCGGCTCCGAGGAACTCGGCAGCGTCTACGAATCGCTCCTCGAACTCCACCCCATGATCGACGTCGATTCCGCAACGTTCAAACTCGATTCTACCGCGGGAAACGAACGCAAATCGACCGGAAGTTATTACACCCCGCCAAGCTTAATCAAATGCCTACTCGATTCGGCGCTCGATCCCGTTTTAGAACAAGCGGCGCGGAATCCCGAACCCGAACCCGCGATCCTCGACCTCAAAGTGTGCGATCCCGCGTGCGGATCGGGACATTTCTTGATCGCATCGGCGCATCGGATCGCCAAAAAACTCGCCGAAATCCGCTCGGGAAACGCCGAACCTTCCCCCAACGAAATCCGCAAAGCCCTCCGCGATGTAATCGGCCATTGCTTATATGGCGTCGACATCAACCCGATGGCGGTCGAACTCTGCAAGGTCGCGCTTTGGATGGAGGCGCTCGTTCCCGGCAAGCCGTTATCGTTCCTTGATCATCACATCCAATGCGGCGACAGCCTGCTGGGAACAACCCCGGCGCTCATCAAACGCGGAATCCCCGACGAGGCGTTCGAACCGATCGAAGGCGACGACAAAGCCGTTTGCAAGGATTATCGCAAACAAAATCAAGACGAAAAACGTGATCAACAGACGATGTTCGAGCGCTTTCGCCAAAGCGACGAACGGACGTTCGCGGGCTTATCTCCCTTTATGGCCAAAATCCGTGATATGTCCGACGAT
>JAKBCQ010000562.1 GCA_021807585.1 Planctomycetota bacterium
CTGGGGCGCGCCCCCAATCGCGTCCCGGGGCGCGCCCCGGTCGCGGCAAAGGATGATGAAGCTCGATCACCAGCCCCAAATAACCTTTCGCCATATGATTACTCTTATGGATTTTTAAACTTAGATATTATGATATCAAACTATTGATCATGTATGTCAATTCCGATCGATTCCGTCTCGTCAACCTCCCCTGCGCCGGGGAGGAACCTTGATCGTGAACGACGGCGGGTGATTCGCCGGCTCCTCGCGGGGAAAATGCGTCGGTCCCGCGAACGCGAGCGGGTGAAACGTCCGCGGAGTACGTAAGCCGAGGCATGCCGTGATCGATCGGCCGGGAGCGTTCCAGACGATCTCCCGTTCGCGCTCGTCGAATTCGAGTTCGATATCGAAAAAGGAATGAGCGTTTGTTCCATCAAAATCGATGTCGGTGATATCGAACAATCGAAGAGCGAGCCTCGCCCGCGCCGCGTCCGCGCCCAGCCGGCGGAGCGCCCCCCGCATGTCCTCGCCCCGAACCCGCCACGACGCCGTTCCCCGCCTCGAATCCGCAACCCTCACGCATAATCGCGTGCCGCCGACATAAAGAAACGGACCCCCGCGTTCGATCGGTTCGGGACGAGGCGCGATCGCCTGAGAACCGTCGGTTCGTCCACCCGAAATCACATTCAAATATTCAGAAATAAGTGATCTTGCTCGTCCCGCGGGGTCGACCGCGGCTTGCGCCAACAGCTTGCCGGCTTTAACGGATCGAAGTCCTCGGCCGTCGGCGGCGATCGCGTCGAGCAAGGTATCGAGGACGTCACCGTCGCGCCTCGGTTCGTCGATTCGAACGACGGGAATTCCGCGTAATCGCGACTTCCAGACGACCGCGTCGGTCGCCGCGCCGCTTCCTCCGACGCCGACGATCGCCGCCGCGGCGAGCCTGGCCGAGCCCTCTTCGGCGGTCGGCTCGATCCCGTTCGAATTCGAACGGGTTAAGAGCGATTGTCGCGCCAGATCGACGCGAAGCCGCCGCGCCGCCGACGATCGCCCCAGAACGCAGGCCGTCAGTCCCTCGCACCATTCGCGAGCCGTCGCCAAGCTCCGCGCAAGCCCTCGCGTGTCGATTGCGCACTCGCCGAAAAGCGTGAACGTCGCGATCGGGCCGGCGCCGGGTTTCGTATAAGACATCATTTTATGTGCTTGATCTTGATGCGAGTTGGGCGTGGGGACGCAGGCGATTCGCGCGCCGATCGATCCGTTGATCTCCAAAACGCGTTCGGCGACGAACGGGTCGTCGACGACCCAGAGATCGATTCGCGGGTTTTGCCGACCGATCGCGTCGATCGGTTTCGTTCCGTCGGCGTCGGCATTCCAATCGCGTTGCGTCGCCGAAACGACGCTTACGGAGTGTCGATAGCGAGCCACCAATCCGCCGACCGCGGCGCGGGCGCCGGCATCGATCGCATGGGCGACATCAAGCCCCGAGCCTCCGAGCCAGAGATCGGCGTCGGCGCGCAACACCGAATCACGAAACGATTCGTATTCCCGTTCGAGCCCTCCGCCGATCTCGTGAGGTGAACGAACGATTACGAGTCCGCCGCGGCGTTCACGGTGCGCGGACCCTTCGTACCAACGCGTAAACGCGAACACCTCGACGCCCCAATTCGATAGGGCCGAGGCCAGAGGCTCGTCCAGGTCCCACCCGACCAGGGCGATTCGCATCGATCCGTACCCGTTTCCAATGGTTAACCCGCATTTCCATGATGCTTCGACGCTAGCTTACCATATTTTGCGCCCGTAAAATGAAAAGCCTGCGATAAGTAATACGATTAGGTGGATTGCGCATTTTGGGTTATCTCTGGTGATTGCTTGCGCGCAACGAGGCTCAGTCGCTTACAAGATCGTCGGCCGAGTTCAAAAATGATAAATGATTACTGTTTGTTTATGTGATGACCGTGAAATACCAGTCAATCCATGGTATTCATTCAGATCGATCAGCCGGCTGTGCATCCCCAGGACGACTCTGTTTAGTGCTGTTTCACCGTAGCAGCCGTTCTGTTGACGCCATCAAACCGATCAATCACGTCATGCGTTTGCATCGTAAAAGATTCTTGCGGTTGATCAATCCGGGATGTAGACTCAATTATAACGAAAAAAGGATCTTAAGGATGGGCCTGCAACCGCGTGGACAATTATCAGTACGATGTGTTCTTGAGCTATACCAGAAAACCTCCTGTTGGAGAGTGGGTACAAAATCATTTTCACCCTCTTCTTAACACCTGGCTCTCCAATCATTTAGGGAAGGATGCGCGGATATTTCGTGACGTGGAGTTGGAGACTGGAACGCATTGGCCGGAGGCGCTACAAGAGGCGCACCGTAGATCGAAAATCCTTGTCGCTGTTTGGTCGCCTCCTTATTTTTCGGACTCACGTTGGTGCATGGCGGAATGGATAAGTATGCGTCAAAGAGAAAAGGAACTCGGCTTAGCATCGGGCCTGAAACCGGGGCTTGTTTATCCCGTCGTTTTCTCCGACGGAGATCGATTTCCAGACGAAGCAAAAACAACCACATGGAAAAATCTAAGCAATTTTAACACGCCATATCGACAATTCCGTAAAACCAAAAAATACGTAGATTTTGATAAGATAATGCAAGAGGTCGCCCAGGAGCTATTGATTCGTATTGAGAATTCGCCTGATTGGGAGCCCGATTGGCCGATCATGCACCCCGATCCTCAACAATCTGGTGAGTTACCGCTTCCGAGGATCCAATGAGCAGCAACGGAACTGTAATAACGTTCTATTCGTATAAGGGAGGCGTGGGACGAAGTTTCCTCCTCGCTAATGTTGGCGCGCAGCTTGCGATTTGGGGATATCGTGTCTTGCTCGTCGATTGGGATCTCGAAGCTCCCGGCATACATCTCTATTTTCATAATACTGATCTCGATGGTTATCCCGAAAAACCGATCCGGAAAGGTCTACTTGAATTGATCGAGGATGAAAGTTCATCGAAATCTCCCGATTGGAGGAATTATCTAACGACGGTGAATTCTCCGAAAGCGAAAGTTCCCATCCAATTGCTAAGCGCGGGATGCCAAGACGATTCATATATCGGTCGCGTACAAAAGATTGATTGGGAGAAGCTTTACGCCGATCAGGATCTTGGAAATTTCCTCGAAACGATGAGGAATGAATGGAAAGAAGAATTTGATTTGATTTTGATTGATAGCCGCACGGGAATCACTGACACAGGGGGAATTTGCACGGTGCAAATGCCCGATATCTTGACATTGGTTTTCACGTCGAATCATCAGAATCTCAACGGAGTGATCGACGTCTCCCGGAAGGTGATCGATCAGCGGAACAGATTGCCGTTCGACCGACCGGGGCTGATGGTATTGCCGATTCCTTCGAGGATCGACTCTCGCGATGAATACAAGCTCACCGATGAATGGATGAATCTCTTCGCCAAAAAACTGGAATTCCTATACGAAAACTGGATCGATAAAACAATCAATGTCATCGATCTTTTGAACTACACACGCGTACCTTAT
>JAKBCQ010000563.1 GCA_021807585.1 Planctomycetota bacterium
CGTGGCGCGTCGTTTACGAAGATAAAACCTCGATCCTGTTCCGTCGCCGATCACCCGGAGCCCCCCTCGATGACTCGACCTCAAAAAACGCCTTATGTCATGATTCTCTCATCTCTTATCATCCTGTTCTGGTCGACTTCGGTTCGTTCGGCGCCGCCCGAGGCCGGGCCGCCCGAGGCGGTCGGGATGGATTCGGGTCGGCTTGCGCTGGTCGACCGAGCGATTGAGCGTGAGATCGCCGCCGACCGGATTCCGGGTGCGGTTTTGCTGATCGCACGCCGGGGCGCGATCGCGCATGTGAAGGCTTACGGTAAAAGGTCGATCGAGCCGAAAGCCGAGCCGATGACGCGCGACTCGGTGTTTGACATGGCCTCGCTCACCAAGCCGATGGCGACGGCGACCGCGATCCTGACGCTGATCGAACAGGGGAAAATTCGGCTCGACGATCCGCTCAAAAAGCACCTTGCCGAATTCGACGATCACGGCAAAGGGGCGATTACGATCGAGCAGTTGTTACGGCATCGGTCGGGATTCGTCGCCGACAATCCCGTCTCGGATTACGCCGACGGCGCCGACAAGGCTTGGGAACGTCTCGCCAAGCTTGAACTGAATCACCCGATCGGCGATCGCTTTGTTTATAGCGATATCAATTATATTGTTTTAGGTAAAATTGTTGAAAAGATTACGGGAAAAAGTCTTAACACGTATTGTCAAGAAAAGATCTTCAATCCATTAAACATGGCCGACACGGGTTTTCGGCCGATCGGCGCGGCGCCCGACCGAGCGATTCCGATCGAAAGGATCACGCCCACCGAGCGCGAGGGGGATATGGTTCTTCGCGGGGTCGTACACGATCCCCGATCGCGGGCGCTCGGCGGGGTCGCGGGCCACGCGGGGTTGTTCAGTTCGGCGGATGATACGGCGACGCTTGCTCAAGCCTTAATTCGAGGAGGAGTGGGGAATAACGGCGTGCGCGTGCTCTCTCCGCTCTCGGTGCGGCTTGCGCTCGACGCGGGGACGACTCCCGCAGGGGAACGGCGCGGATTGGGTTGGGACATCGCGACGAGCTTTTCGGCGCAGCGCGGCGCGTTGTTCGGCGGCGACGGCTTCGGTCATACGGGCTTTACGGGGACGAGCCTTTGGGTCGACCTGGAAACCGAGACGATCATCGTGTTGCTGACAAGCCGGCTTCATCCCGTATCTCATGGAGATGTGAATTCGCTTCGGAGCGAGGTCGCGACGCTCGTCGCCGCGGCGATCGTCGACGTTCCGGTACGAGACGATACCAAACGAGGGGTGAAAGCCGTTTCTCGATCGAGTCGTTCAGATAAAAAAACAAATAGTCGTATTGGTTCGACTAATAGATATCATGTCGAGTGCGGAATTGATGTTTTAATTAAGCATCGATTCGTTGAACTGGCGGGGAAGACGATCGGATTGGCGACGAATCACACGGGGCGGGCGCGGAGCGGAGAGTCGACGATCGACGCGCTGTTTCACGCCGACGGGGTGAAGCTCGTTTCGCTCTTCTCGCCCGAGCACGGGATTCGAGGCGCGGTCGACGCCGAGGTCGCGGATTCGCGCGATCGCGCGACGGGGCTGCCGATTCACAGCCTTTACGGCAAGTCGAAAAAGCCGACGCGCGAGGCGCTCAAAGGGCTCGACGCGGTCGTTTATGATATTCAAGACGTAGGCGCGCGATTTTATACGTATATTTCCACTTTAGGATATATACTTGAGGCTTGCGGCGAGAGCGGGACGGCGGTTTACGTGCTTGATCGACCGAATCCGATCGGCGGAATCGCGGTTTCGGGACCGGTGCGGGACGACGAGTTCGCGTCGTTCATCGCGTATCACGCGCTCCCGGCTCGGCACGGAATGACCGCGGGAGAGCTGGCTAAACTTTACGTCGGCGAAAGGAAAATTAAAGTTGATTTACATGTGATAGCATGTGAGGGATGGAATCGCGGCGATCTTTATGATCAAACGGGTTTGATGTGGGTGAATCCGTCGCCGAACATGAGGAGTTTGACCGAGGCGATTTTGTACCCGGGCGTCGGATTGTTGGAGGCGTGCGATTTGGCGCACGGTCGCGGGACCGAATATCCGTTCGAGGCGATCGGGGCGCCCTGGATCGACGCGGTCGATTTCTCGCGATCGCTGAACGAATTGAATCTCGCGGGGGTGGGCTTCACGCCGATTCGTTTCACGCCGACGGCGCGGAAGTATTCGGGGGAAGAGTGCGGAGGCGCGCGGATCTTAATCAAAGATTGGGCGAAGATCGATCCCGTCGATCTTGGGCTCGCGATCGCGATCGTTTTGCAGGCGAAATATCCGGGAAAATGGGGCGCAGACGGTTTTCTCAAGCTGACCGCGGACCGCGCGACCCGCGACGCGATCGTCGCGGGGAAAACGCTTGATCAAATCAAAGACATGTATCGCGGCGAACTCGACGCGTTCAAGACGATCCGTGAAAAATATCTTATCTATAAATAGTAAGATATAAATATAGAGATTTTCACGAGATCGGCTTGAACGATCGGGCGACGTTTCTTTTATTTGGATCGACCGAGGAGCGTTTCGAGGACGAGCATTTCGAGTTGTTCGTAGCGTCGTTCGGCGCGGAGGGATTCGACGCGTTTGTGATCGATCGAGCGAACGACTTCGAGCAGCCTGAGGAACATCGTTTTCGAGTGCGCCAGATGGAACGTCGATTCTTCGAGCGTGGTGGTTCGCATCGCCTTGACGTCGAGGCCGACGCACTCGCCGTTTTTGCCGTAACCGTTGGTTTCGAGCGTCCAAACCTGGTTGAAGGCGCGGCGAAGATCGACCGATCCAAAGACTTTGTCTTGATCGTATTTGAGACCATTTTGATCGTTTAAATGAACACTCCAAAGTTTATTATGGTAAAGCGCGTACGCCATGTCGTCGGCGGGGTCGAGCCCCGCGAGGAGCGAGTGCGCCGATTCGATGAGGACGCCCGATCGATCGGGGTCGACGGTTTTGTAGGCGAGTCCGATCATATGGCCGACGGTGGGGAGGTATGCTTGATCCATCGGCTCGTTGGGTTTGGCCTCGCCGAGGACGCGGATTTCGGGGTCGTGTTCGAGGACGGCGTTCCAGGCGTCGGCGATTCGTCCGATCGCGGTTTTGGCGTCTTTGGCCTCGCGGATGTAGGTTCCTTCGCGGGCGAGCCAGAGGACGTAGTTTTTGCAGCCGATCGCGCGGGCGATGTCGACGCATCGTTTGGAGCGGTCGAGCGCGTAGCGTCGATCGGCGGGGTTGTTCGAGGTGAAGGCGCCGTCGATTGTGCGTGCGTCTTCCCACAGTCTGGGAGCGACGATCTCGACAAAGAGCCCTTCGCCGTCGAGGATGGATTGGACCGCGGCGACTCCCTTTTGGGTGGCGCTCCAATCAAGATCGGCGGGAACGATATCGTCGTCGTGAAATTGAACGGCGTCGAAACCGAGTTTTTTGTACGATCGGAGTTTATCGGCGAAGGGGAGTTCGGTTCGAACGGCGGGGCCGAATGGAT
>JAKBCQ010000564.1 GCA_021807585.1 Planctomycetota bacterium
CGAAATGATCGAGTTAAGGGAGGATTCGGCTGTGAATGAATCGACCCGATCCCCCCCTCCTGAATTCAACGATGCTTATGATTATTAGAGTCTTCGTCTATATCTTCTGCGCGCCGTGCGCGCATCTTTTGAGCGATAGGAAGTATATCTTATACTTACCCGACGCGCAAGCGAGGGTCCGATCAAATGTACTAACCCGACGCGCAAGCGAGGGTCCGATCAAATGTACTAACCCGACGCGCAAGCGAGGGTCCGATCAAATGATCAATCAAAAGTTTTCATGATATTATCAGAAGCCCCTCGCTCGCGCGTCGGGTTGGTATGATTGCGGCTCAGCCGCGTTATGATATAAAATCGACCGGATTTTATTGACGAGAGCGTGGGTCGAGTCGATCGGATACCTCCCCGCGCGACCTATGTTTTGGTTCGAGCGGTTTCAGTCGATCTCGACGATCAATTGGTCCGAGAAAAACGGGGATGTGGATTCCGAGCTTGTATCGGGTGGAATGTTCAGCCGACCATTTTCTTCGTCGATATCGATCGAGGAGCGATCGGACTGATCCTGAACGACACGCTGTTCGACGGACCAATGTTCAACGCGTAGGTTTTATGCGTCGATCCATCCGGAAACTTCGCCGTCAACTCGAATTTCCGCACCGCGGCGTCCGCTTCGTCAAGATAGCTTAGCATTTGTCCCTGAACGACCTCGTCATACCAATCCAGAGCTTTCTTGATCTCGACAGGGA
Organism: Planctomycetota bacterium; assembly: GCA_021807585.1. Taxonomy (GTDB): domain Bacteria; phylum Planctomycetota; class Planctomycetia; order Isosphaerales; family Isosphaeraceae; genus JAKBCQ01. Next base: position 747 of record JAKBCQ010000564.1, read on the forward strand.
ATCGCTGCCAGACGATCGTTCCCGAAAACCAGCCCTCCTCTTCGTGATCCAAGAGCGATTCGGCGAGAATGGAAGCGTCGGAACCCAAAAAATATACAATTTTTGAATCACCCATGTTTAAAGCCCCGTCGTGTCGATGAAAAGCCGTGATAATTGTTGCAAATTTTCTTGGTTAAACCCTGAAGCTCGATCTTTGGGATGGACGATACGCCCGTGATTCGGGAAATTGTCGGTAGGGACGGAGACGACATCGAATCCCAATGCGCGAATTTAATCAATTTGAGCCGTTCCGACCGTCTTCGCCGCTTGACCGATGCTAGACCGCGGGCCAAAAACTCTGCGGAAATCGGCCGCCGTTTCGCCGGGAGTACCACCGATGAATACCGAGATTCCCGGCGGATCGAGTTTCGATTCTTGCGGTTTGAGCGCGAGGTTCTTGGGTTCCCCTCCGCCCACTCGATGAACGCAATTCTCGCTATGAATCGACCTTATGGCGAATTCCCATACTTCGATACCACAACGCTTTAACGACACCTCTCAAAGTTCGGTTTGTAAACCGTACCGACTTCTAAAGCGAATAATTAAAGTCAAGATATATTGATTTACTGTATGTTATTGTGCGTAGCGAATGTTTGATGCGATCTCCTCTCGACCGCGCCGATCGAGACGATCGCAGGACGCGCGCCTCCGAAGCCGAATTTTCGGTTGAATCGCCGACGCTTGATCCCCCGCGCGTTCCATGCGACGATTTCCGTGTTCGGAGAGAATCGAAAGCGAATTCGGCCGCGGCGCAATCCTTTACAAAAGGAAATTACCAAATGAAAGCTGTGAATCGGCGTGAATTTATGGCGGGTGTCGGCGGGACGGCCGCGGTTTTGGCGGCGAATAGCGTTCGGGGCGGCGAGCCCGCTAGCGAACGCGTGCGAATCGGCGTGATCGGGGTGCGCGGCAGGGGATCGGAATTGATCGCGACGCTGGTGAAAGACGCGAGCGCCGAGATCGTCGCGGTTTGCGATATCGACGACGCTTCGTTCGCGCGACCCATGAAGATTCTGGAATCCGCCGGCGCGAAGCCGGCTCGCGTCGAGAAGGATTTTCGCAGGCTCCTCGACGATCGGACGATCGACGCGGTGTTCGTCGCGGCGCCCGATCATTGGCACGCGCTTTTGACGGTGATGGCGTGCCAATCGGGCAAGGATGTTTATGTGGAGAAGCCGGTAAGTCATAATATCGTCGAGGGGCGTCGGATGGTTGAGGCGGCGCGGAAGTACGCGCGGATCGTCCAGGCCGGCACGCAACGCCGCAGTTCTCCCGAGATCGCCGAGGCGCTCGAGATCGTTCGGTCGGGGGGGATCGGCAAGGTCGGCTCGGCGCGAACGTGGATCGTTCATAAACGTAAAAGCATCGGTCATGGATCGCCGGGCGCGGTTCCCGCGGGGGTCGATTACGATCTGTGGCAGGGGCCCGCGGTTGATCGCCCGTTTTATTCCAACCGCTTCCATTACAATTGGCATTGGTTTTGGAATTGGGGTACGGGAGAGCTGGGAAACAACGGGATTCACGCGATCGATCTGGCGCGGTGGGGTTTGGGGCTCGACGCTCCGACGTCGATCGTCTCGAGCGGCGGGAATTTTGTGCTCGACGACGACGAGGAAACCCCCGATACGCAGGTTGCGGTTTGGCGGTTTCCGACGGCGATTCTCGTCTGGGAGCATCGGATCTGGTCGGGACATCCGATCGACGGTTCGTCGTTCGGCGTTTCATTCGAGGGGGATCAAGGAACGCTGGTCATCGGCGAGCGCGAATGGAAAGTCGTCGAGGGAAAATCGACCGCGGGGGGTAAAATCGCCGATCCCCAGGCGGCGCATATCGCGAATTTTCTTGAATGCGTGAAATCGCGGAAGAAACCGAACGCCGAGATCGAGATTGGACATTTAAGCACACGATTGTGTCATTTGGGGAACGTCGCGCAGCGGACGGGTCGGAGGGTCGATTTCGACGCGGCGAGCGAGCGATTTGTGAACGACGCCGAGGCCGATAAGCTCCTCTCGCGTGAATACGGCAAGCGATTTGAGATGCCTGTACATGTATAAATAAAAGAGCCGGCAACCGAGAACGTGAGCGGCGGGGATTGCCGGCGCGACGTCGAAGCGGGGATGAACGATCGATGAGAGGATTCGAGTCGAGCGCCGCGGCTGGTTCGGCGCTCGGGGTTTTGGTATTGGGCGCCGCGGGGTTGCTCGCATGGCTTCAATTCCGTGATCGCGGCCGGCGCGACCGGCTCGATCAGGCTGATGAATCGTTATATTTTCATAAACAGGATACGCGTCGATATATGGGCGCCGTTTTGATGGCGTTCGCGGCGATCGCGATCTGTTTGGGATCGATGATTGATCCGAGGATTGGAGAATCGGCGCGGCGTTGGTTCGTATCGATCTGGTTCGTCGTATGCATGCTCATTTTGGCTCTCGTCGCGGTCGCGTTTCGCGATTGGTTCGCGATCGTCGCGTATGCGCGGAGGCGCCGCGCAGCGATCGTACGCGAGCGGGAGCGCGTGATCGCCGAATTCCATGCGAGGAAACGAACCCCTCCCGAGGAGGGCGCCGCTTCGACCAACGGATTCTATTAAATGAACATTTTTAATCATAAATTATTTAGATACGATGTGTTTGGTCGTGTTTGATCCGAAGGCGCGGGTTTGGCAAGGCGTGGCGCGGTTGACGATCGCGGCGGCGCGGCTTTGTGGAAGCGATCCGCGGGGCGATTTTTTTTTTCGATCGCTCGGT
>JAKBCQ010000565.1 GCA_021807585.1 Planctomycetota bacterium
AAAGCCGCAAAACGAACGGCGATGTTCCAGGAAAACGAATCGGCGTGCTCGCGGCCGGCGATGTCGGAGACGCCGCCGGTTCGGTTCGTTTTCCCCCCGTCGTCGCGATGCGATTCGGATCGCGCGGCACGGTCGGGGCGTGTTCAGAGACGGGTTGCGCGGGTTCGGGATCGTCACGAATCGGATATTCGCCTTCATTGACGGTGTCGTTCATAGCGGATACCCGTGTGAAAAAGACCGCGAATCCGCGGCGATCGATTGCGGCCCGATCGTCGAAGCTAGATCGTCGCTCATGATCGCTTGATGAAGCTCGCCGATCAACCCCCCGCCGTTTTTATCGCTTTCAAAACAAGGGCCCCGAAGCCTCGGCCGCCGTCGACGCCGCTGGAGAAACAAACAAACAATCTGAAATATAAAGAATATATTGACAAAATATACTTTAATTAGTTCTCCGCGGGAAATCGCCCGCTCGATCCGCGCCCTTTCGCGGCGATCGTGTAATATTTATTATTGAAATAGATATTATATCTAAATTATATCGGCGCCTCGGTTCGGGCGCGGAGGGAGATAATCAAAGTAATAATAAATTATATAAATAAATAAAATTTATTATGATTTCGCGTTCGCGAACCGTCGAAGATCGAAATCCGCGTTTTTCTTGATTTCACCCCTTTCGGCGGCGATCGGATCGAGGCTACAATGGAATTAGATGGATTTTCCCCCTGCGCATGGAACCAAGCGATACCGCATTCCGGTCGACGAGAGCGTGCACGCCGCCGAACGACTCCTTCCAAAAAGAACCAAACGCTCGGCACGTCCTCTCCACTCAAACTCGGCGGCATATCCGAATCCGACTTCGACGAAAGTCGTTTGTTTCCGGTTCGGAATCGGGCGTGTTGGAGTTGCTTTCACCGGAGGTTGCATCCATGTCGAATATCATCCGTATCCTTTATCGACGGGCGAATCTCATCCGCCTCGACCGACGGAATCGTCGGCGATGTCTCAATCTCGAGCCGCTCGAGCCTCGAAGCCTCCTTTCGATCGGCGGAGCCGCGTTTCCGTCCTCGTCGGGAGGATTCGATTCAGGTCGATTTCGACCGATTCCATCCATGATCGAGAACTTCCCCGGCACGCACGAACTCTTTCGTGCTCGTCTCGGAGATCAGTCGACGCACGTCTTCGCGGCGGATCCTCACGATCCTGGTCGATCGCGGGGGGGCGGAACGGATCCAATCGCCTCCAATTTTATCCGACGATTCCCGACTCCCCCCCGACGGCCGGCTCCGCCTCCTCCTCGACCAGGAATCAACGTGATGACTTTCCCCACGGGTACGACGGAGGGATCGTCGTTGCCGTCATATCAAGGGACTGGAAGAACGCTCGTCGCCGCGTTCGTAGGTTCACCCTTCGTACGCTACTCGTCGGCGATCAATTGGGGTGACGGTACGAGTTCACCCGGCGTCGTTTATCACGATCCTCACTTGCCGCGGAATGTTTTCCTCGTGTTGGGAAGCCACTCTCCATACGCTGAGGAAACGACATATCACGACACGGTGATCGTCGTGGGCGGCGGCCGTTTCGGTGTGGGCGGCGGAACGATCCAGATCGGCGACGCTCCGTTGTCGTCGTCCGGGGTGTCCGCTCTGAGCTTGACACAGGGGCAGACTTTCTCGGGAACGGTCGCGACCTTCCGAGACGCGTATCTCTTCGAGCCGGGCGGTCCATCCGATTACTCGGCGACCATCAACTGGGGAAACGGCGTCGTCACGGCGGGAACGATCAGCGCGGCTCGTTTCGCACCCGGAACATATATCGTCACGGGAGCAAATTCGTATATGAGCCCCGGCTCATACACGATCGACGTGACGATTCGTGACGACGGAGGAAGCTCCACTTCGGTATCCGACTCGGCCGACGTGACGTCGCCTCCGCCTTCGTCATCGCACTTTGTTTACGCCCTCGGCGTCGGTTCGACAAAGATGATCAACGTCGCCGGCGTCGCAACGAGTGCCTCGGGCGATGTTTACGTGGTCGGTACGTTCTCCGGCGCGGCGAGTTTCGGTCCTTACCATTCGATCACGAGTTCCACGATCACGGCGATCTTCGTCGCCGAGTTCTCTCCATCCGGAGGCTGGCAATGGGCCACGGCGATCGACCCCGGATCGAGCCTCTCGGAATACCGAGGCGACGGCATCGTCGTCGATCAGACGGGCCAGGTTGATATCGTCGGCAACCTGACAGGCTCCGGCATTCCCTCGCAATCGATCGTGGCTCAGCTCAATCCCACGACGGGCGCGTTGAACTGGTTGGATCACTTCACACCGGCTTCATCGGGTAGCTCGTCGACCGCGTCCGGAATCGCGGCGGACACCGAGGTCACGGGCTCGTTCAACTTGGATGTGGTGGGAAGCTTCGTCGGAACGATCAACGTGGGCGGCGTGGTACTGACGAGTCCATCCCCATCGGATGAATATGTCTCACAGATTTCCGAATCTGGAATCGTCAACTGGGCGAGTTCTCTCCCCGGCACGACTTCCACATCGGTCTCGGGAAGCGGAATCACGGTCGATAACGTTACGGGCGACATCTTCACCGTCGGGACTTCATACTCGCTCCTCTCGAGTTCGATTCTCGTCTCGGAATTCGACTCGAAAGGCGTATTCGTGGCGTCGGTTTCGCCTGCTCCCGCGAGGTACAGCCAAGGGACCGGCATCACGGTCGATGGACATGGGGACCTTTATGTAACGGGGGGTGCGGCCTTCTCTCCGTTCGCGTTCAACCCCGCGATCGTCGCCAAGCTCGATGAATCCAATCTCAGTACGATTTGGCTTCATGGCTTCGGAGCGTTGAGCGGCTCGTCGTCCGCGGTCGCATCCGGCGTCGCGGTCGATTCTTCCGGCGATCCTTACATCACGGGCGGATTCTACGGCTCGATCGATTTCGGTTCGGGAGCGTTCTTCACCTCGCGGGGTTCCTCGGACGTTTTCGTGGCAAAGCTCGATCCGACGACGGGATTGTTAAATGGGACTCCGTCGACATGGGCGACGACCGCGGGAGGCGCGGGCTACGACTCCGCGACCGGAATCGCGTTCAGTACCGGCTCCTCCAACGCGGTCTTCATCGTCGGGGCTTACACGCCTCCGGCGAAGTTCGGCTATATCACGCTCGGATCGCAAGGAAATCAAAACGTTTTCTTGTCGCTTCTGACGTGAAAACACTCCGTTTCAAACGTCGATAGCGACCGCGAGTCGTGTCCGAGAATTCTCGGACACGACTTAAATCGAAGATTCAGTTCGGTTAATAATTACTTGTCATTTTGTTTGTTATCAATCGACGTCGATTCTCCATTCGCTCGAAAAAATCGCCAAAAACGTGATCCGCTATGATGCTCCGAGTCGCGTCGAGCCGATCAAGAACAATATCATTCGGAAATGCACATTCTTGGAATTCAGTATAAGTAAGTCATTTTATAAAATTAACTATCGAGATAAGGCGATTTCAGGCGGAATTTCGGGTGCGTTTCGAGGAAT
>JAKBCQ010000566.1 GCA_021807585.1 Planctomycetota bacterium
TTGCGATCAACTCCTTCACAACCAAATCGATTGGACCCGAAAGCGGAATCAAACCGCGACGACGCGCCGCCTTCTGATGATTCAATATCCCGCGTCCCCCCACGAACACCGGCGCGCCCCGTACCTCGCTCAATTCATCAAAACGTTTGTTAATGTTGCGTGATAAAACAAACGAAATCCCCAGTGCGTCGGGACGCCATCGGTCGACGGCTCCATGATACTCGCCCGCCGGAAGATCGACCCCCAAAACGATCGTCCGCCATCCCGCCAACTCGAGCATCACGCTCGCCAGCAACATCCCCCCCTCGTGTCGCTCTCCCCCGACCGTCCCCATCACGATCGTGCGCAACGCTCCCCCGTTCTTCGATTTCACCCGATCTAAGAATATTTGAATTTTACGAAGCAGAAATGCGTTTGTATAATGCTCTTGATATACTCCGATCTTTCCCCGAAACCAGAGCTCGCCGGTCTCCACCAGCACCGGCTCGAATACGCGTTTGATCAGGTCGACCGGACTCAACCGCGACGAAAGTCGCTCGAATTCGGCTTCGGCCTCGAACGATTTCCCATTGATTAAATGTACCATTAAGCGAACATGTGAAGGCTCGTTCTCGTCGCCGGCGACCTTCGCCGAATCGCTCGATACGCTCGCCCACCCTTCCGTGCGCCTTCGCTCGATCAGCTCGCGAATCGATCCGCCGCGCCGCGCTTGCTCGGCGATCACGCGCAATTCCTCAACTTGCACGGAGTCGTACCGGCGATGACCCGTTTTCGAGCGCATCGGCGTCGGAAAGCCGTACCGTCGCTCCCAAACGCGAAGGGTATGACACCCCACCCCCGTCAGCTTGGAAACCGCCGCGATCGGATAGCCCGTCGTCGTCCCCGATTCAAGCTCCTCATCGTTCGTCATCGATCCACGCCCCAGACAGGTCCTCTCACTCCGAATCCTTCGCGGCATCCCGAGAGAAATCAGGCGTCGACTCCAGCTTCAAGCCGATCGAAGGCGCTCCACACCGGAACAAACGCGATCGTCAATCTCATCGAGCGACAAAATCCGCTCGTGCGAATTCCATTCGTCCACATCTTCTTCAATCAAGACCCTTTCTCTTCGTTGTAACGTTCCCCATCCACGATCGGAAGCCCCGGCCAGTCCGCCGGCGAGAAATCAAGACGCGAACCGATTCGTATTTCCATCATCCGAAGTTCGCCTGAATGGACCCGACGTCGATTCGGCCCGCGCGTCGATCCTCGACGATCTCGCCAAACAATCCAGATGTTGCTTTTCCGCTTCATTTTGATGCGTTGCCGCCGTCGTGTCTTCAAAAAGCGACGCGACGATGCTCCGTCGCCACTCGGTTTTGACAGACCTTCGAACGTGTACTATTAATTGACCTACAGGGAGAGATAGACGATCAAATCGATCGAAACGTCTTCTCCAGTTATTATGATCGAGAACCGTTCGCAACGTGAAATCGAGACGTACACTCGTCCCGATCGCTCGATTGTCGCCCGGCTCGCCCGCTCTCGCCGCATCGCAAGCCTTCCTTGTCGGAATGGCCTACGCTTAAATCATGACATGACGATTGACAAAGGCGCGCGCAACGTCGCGCTCGCCGGATTCCGCGCCCGGATCGCGCGGTACGTCGTGACTCCAGGACGGCGACGACGATCCACGAACAATCACTTGAGGAAATGTACACCATGTTAGGCGTTAAGCTTTCACGTCGTTCGATCGTCCGCAAACCGACCTCGCGCGTCTCGCGCCCCGTACTCGAGGGGCTCGAGGATCGCCTCCTCCTATATTCGACGACGGGGGGAATGTGGACCAACACCACGATCACCTACAGTTTCATTCCCGACGGTACATTTATTGCTTATAGTTCACCCACCAACATCACAAGTAATCTCAATCAGGCGATGAACAGCCAGGGGCTGACCACGCAACAGTGGCAGCAGCAATTCCAAAAGGCCGCCGCGGTTTGGGAGGCCGTCGCGGGCATCAACCTCGTCCAAAACGGCGACGACGGCGAACCGATCGGCAGCAGCAACGATCTCCAGGGCGATCCCACCGAGGGGGATATTCGCATCGGTGGATATCCAATGGGATTGGGAACACTTGCAACCACTTATCTTCCTCCACCACTCAACACTTCTTCGATCGCCGGCGACATATTCTTCAACACGGCGCAACCTTGGGCGATCGGCAGCACGTTCGATATCGAGACCGTCGCGCTCCACGAGATCGGCCACGCTCTCGGAATGGGACATTCGGCGATCGAAAACGCAGTGATGTATGCCGAATACAACGGCATCAAAAACTCGCTCAACAGCGACGACATCGCGGGGATTCAATCGATTTACGGAGTGCGTCAGCCCGATCAATTCAACAGCAACGGCCTGAGCAACGGCTGGTACACGACTGCGGTGAACGTCACCGGGTCGCTCAACAGCGTCGATCAGGTCGATATGCCGAACTTGACTTTGAACGCTTACAACTCACAAGAGTGGTTCCAGGTCACCGTTCCCCAAAACACTAGCGGAACCCTCGGCGCGACGATGCAAACCGCAAATATCAGTTCGATGACTCCCATGGTGGAGATTGTCAATTCGTCGCTGCATATTGTCGCCTATAATTATTCCACTCAGTACGGCGGCGTGGCGATCGCATCGTATTCGGGAGTGCAACCGGGTCAGACGTATTATATTCGTGCGATTGGGGGCTCGTATGGATCATTCAACGTGGGAGCTTTCGCGCTCGATATCAACCTCGGTACGCAACCCGTCCCCGTCGTTCCCATCAACGATCCGCCGATCCCCACGTATTCCGGCGGTTCCGGTTCATCGTTGAACGATATCATGCCGGTCGGATCGACACCCACGCACGGCCCGGGTGGAACCGACGGTTGGATGCAAATCGGTCGTTCCAACGTCGGCGGCTGGGGTGACGCTCTATCGATCGATCCCAAGTTTCAGCGAAATTCCCCAGGTTCTCCCTCGAATCCGATTGATTCCAATCCGTTTAACAACCCGTTCGGCGGAGTGGGTTCGTTCAATCCCGGCTCGCTCGTCGCCAATCCCGCGGGGTTACAACTCGGATCGACGCCGGGAATGATCGCGTGGATTCCAGGTATCGCCGGCGCCATCCCACCCGCGTGGAACGGACCTGGTTCGAACTCAAACAACAACCCCGCCCCCTGGATCAAAGCGCTCGATCAAACGCTGGCAAACTGGAATTCGTGACGATTTCAATCGGCGCTTCAATCCGACCGCGCGAATTCATGAGTTCGCGCGGTCTTCATCTTTTAACCCTCGCGAGATTGATCAATCAGTTTATATAAGATCAAATATATATGAATTATCAAGTTTGTTTAGTCTGTCGATGATGGCGCCGGAGCGTCTCTTACAATCACCGTCAAGCCCTATTTTGTAAGTATCACCTCGACGTCCCCCGACCGCGACATCCTCGTTGATTCCGTTCGACACCATGCAACCACGAACTAGATTTTCGATGGCGGGAGCGATCACCCCC
>JAKBCQ010000567.1 GCA_021807585.1 Planctomycetota bacterium
GGGGTCGCCCGCGCCCGGCGCGTACGCGACCATCGACGCGACCTCGCCCCCCGCCGAAAACCCCATCACGCCGATCCGTTTGGGGTCGAGCCCCCATTCCTCGGCGCGCGAACGGACGAGCCGCATTGCGCGGATCCCGTCTTCTCGGGCGTGAATCTCGGGCTTGTACGGCGAACCCTGTTCGCGGCCGAGCCTGTATTTGAGCGCGAACGCCGCCACTCCTATGCCGTTGAGATAGCGAGCGGGTTCCACCCCCTCGGCGTTGAACACGAGTTCGCGATGCCCGCCTCCTGGGCATATGATCACAGCGGCGCGCGTCGCCTTGTCTTTGGGAGGGAGAAAAGCGGTGATCGAAGGATTGTGGATGTTTTTAATCCAGTAATCCTTGGCGATTATCGGCTCGTCGCGCCTGGTTTCAAACCCTGGAGCTCCGTTCGGCCAAAGCGGAATCTCGCGCGGTTCGTCGACTCCGACGAGCGTCGCGGCTAAAACAAACGCGTAAACGATCGGCATCGGCGTCACTCCCCCTCCCGCTTCCCCCGCGGATTCCGCTCGCGTCGCGATCAAATCGCGTGTCGACAAGCTCGTTCGGCGTTCCGGGATCGTTCCAAAAGCCTCGATTAAAGGTCGGCGAGCTTGCCGTCGGAATCGCCGAATCGTTTGAGGTCGGCGGCGCCCATGCGTTCGGCCATGCTCAAGAAAAGGTTCGTCATCGGTTTTGATCCGTGTTTGACGTACCGGCCGGGGTTGAGCGTTCCGCCTCCCGAGCCCGCGACCACGATCGGCAGGTCGACGTGCGTGTGCCGGTTGCCGTCGGAGTTGCCGCTGCCGTAGACGATCATCGAATGATGAAGGAGCGATTTGCCGTCGACGTCTTTGATTGAATTGAGTCGATCGAGGAACCGCGCGAACCGACGGACGTACCACAGATCGATGTCGGCGACCTTGGCGATCCAATCGGCGCGGTTTTGATGATGCGTGAGATCGTGATGACCTTCTGAAATGCCGATCTGTTCAAACGATCGATTGCTGCCGTCGTGCGCGAGGAGCATCGTCGCGACCCGCGTCGAATCGGTTTGGAACGCGAGGACGAGCATATCGAACATGAGGTCGATGTATTCGGTGTAATCGGCGGGAACGCCCGCGGGAGAATCGATCGACGATAGATCGGCGGGGGCGAACCGTTCGGCGCGTTCGATGCGGGTTTCGATCTCGCGGACGCCTTCGAGGTATTGATCGAGCTTTTCGCGATCGTTCGATCCCAGGCGATCGCGCATCGCGCGCGCATCTTCGAGCGCGAAATCGAGGATCGACCGCCGTTCGAGCCTGCGGCGTTCGAGGTTGGCGCGGCGCTCGCCCGGCGAACCCGCGCCGAAGAGCCGCTCGAAAACGAGCCTCGGGTTCGATTCGGGGGGCGCGGGAGTCGTCGGCGAAGTCCAAGACATATTGTATTGATACGCGCAAGAATACCCCGAATCGCACGATCCCGCCTTCCGCGCCGATTCGCACGCGAGTTCGAGCGAGGGAAACCGCGTGAGATGACCGATCTTACGCGCGATCAATTGATCAATCGATACCCCGGCGCGAACCGTGACGGCGCTTTTGTTGAGGCGAACTCCGGTGAGGAAGGTTCCGCCGCCGCGCGCGTGGTCGCCGGCGCCGTCGGGCCCCCCCTCGGCGGTTTTATGATCGAGCCCGCGCATCACCTGAACCATGGTTTTGAGCGGTTCGAGCGGCTCGAGCGTTTTCTTGAACTGAAAATCCTTGCCGTCGCCTTCGGGACGCCACGCCGCGGGGATGGCGCCGTTGGGAAAATACACGAAAGCCGATCGCATCGGAGCGCCCGTGATCGTCGAACCCGGCGCCGCCGCGACGTCGGCGGCGAACGCCTTCGAAACCCCTCGCGTCGCGAACGCGGGCAAGGCGATTAGAGCCCCCGCGCCGCGGATAAACGCCCGCCGAGTAACCGCGGTCGACCTTCGTCCGAGCGCCGAATCGATCTCTTTCGACATCTTTATGTCCTTACTCGTTAGGGTTGATGCGTTTCGCCGAATCGGCGTTCGAGGCCGACGTCGCTTCGACCTTCGTCGAACGTCTTCGTTTTTGGAACGGCGCCGATCGGACGATCGCGTGGATCAACTCCGACCCGCTCCCGTTCGTCGCGTCGAGCCGATCGACGATCAGGTCGACCGAATGGACGTCGGTCGCCTCGAGCCCGCGACCGATCGCGTAGGTGAGCAACTTCTCGGTTAAACACCGGTAATATTCGCGTTTGTGCCGATCGACCAGGGCGCGCTTCAAGTCTTTCACGTCTTGAAACTTTTCGCCCGTGATCAGCTCTCCCGATGAATCGATCGGCCCTCCTCGCTCTTTTTCGCGGAACCGACCGAGCGCATTGAACTGTTCGAGCGCCAGCCCGAGCGGATCCATCCGCGCGTGGCACGCGGCGCACGACGGAACGTCGCGATGCAAAACCATCGATTCGCGAAGCGTGAGCGTTCGACCCGCGGCCTTCTTGCCGGCCTCTTCGAGCGAGGGGATGTTCGGCGGCGGAGGCGCGGGAGGCGATCCCAAAAGATTCTCAAGTATGAACAAGCCCCGCTTCACCGGCGACGTTCGATCGGGATTCGACGTGACCGCCAAAATCGTCCCCTGCGTCAGCACGCCGCCGCGAGGACTCTTCGGCGGAAGCTTGACGAGCCGCATCTCGTCGCCGACGACCCCGTCGATTCCGTAATATTTCGCCAACCGTTCATTCAAGAACGTGTAATCACAATCAAGAATTTCAAGCACGCTTTGATTATCTTTAACGATATGTTCAAAGAGCATTTCGGTTTCGCGGCGCATCGCGCGGCGGAGGTCTCCCGTCAGCTCGAATTCGCGGAAGCGGCGGAAATTGCGCGGGAACGACGCGCGAAACTCTTGCAGCTCTTTCTTTTCGGCTTCGGAGAGCGTTTCGGGAGGCTTGCGGATCAGTTCGCGGAACCTCGTTCTTCGTCGTTCGGCGGCGGGATCGGCGGGTTCGTCGCGTGCGATCACCGCCCCCGCGTTGATCGGAACCCCTTCGATATCGCGGGTTTGCAGCCATTGCCCCGTGAAATGACGGAAAAACTCGCCCGAACGCGGATCGGAAAGCAACCGCGCGATCTGACGATCGAGATTCGCCCGCAATTGATTCTTTGATGCGAGATCGATCAGCTCGGCGTCGGGCGCGGTCGACCAGAAAAAGTAGGAAAGCCGCGACGCGAGCGAATATTCATCAATAAGAGGATATCGATCGGTTGAATTCGCCGCGTCGAATTCCTCGCGGAACAGGAACCTCGGCGAGGCGAGCACCGCGGCCATCGCCTGCGAAACGCCCGCCTCGAACGATCCGCCTTGGCGCCACCAGATCGATTCGGCCAAGGTCGCGAGGCGATCTTTGGTCGCGTCGTCGACGGGGCGGCGGAACGCGCGGGTCGCGAATTGACCCAACAATTCGCGCGCGTAAGCCTTCCGTTCGGCGGGATCGGCGGGGGGATCTTTGGG
>JAKBCQ010000568.1 GCA_021807585.1 Planctomycetota bacterium
CCGCAAGGCAAACGAGGGCAAATCACGGCGATCGACCAAAGACGCCAAAACCGATCCCCACGCCGGCTCATTCCGCCCATTGTTCCGTTCCCCGCTCGGTCGGAGGAATTAATCGTAGAAAATAGGCTGAATGGTTGGCTTGTGGCTTGACTCGTTGATTCTAGGGGTTAGTTAATATAGGGAAGCTTTCGCACGCAAACGATCGTTTTCTTGGAATCGATAACCATCGGGCTCGATCGATCGCCGATTTGACGAGCGACGGTCGCGCAAGCAGCGGTTCCAAGGATTCGTATCGCTTTGATTGACGGATTGGATGCTAGGCCGGCGCCATCCCTCGCAGCTCGACCCAGCGAAGTTCCGTCGCAATGTGCCGAAGGCTTTGTTCGCGTCACCCTGGGAATATGACCACCCGTCGATCGCCCGCGAGCTTACGTTCGCTTGAAAGGCTTCCACCCATGCGATTCCATATCAATGCACATGATGGCTCATCACCTACTTACGAACGGACGCGCTCGTCCAGGACGAGCCGATCTCCCCGCCGGACAAACGCGCCTCGGCTCGAACAGCTCGAATCGCGCGAGTTGCTTGCGATCAGTAATCTCTCAGCGGTCAATCCGATCACGCCATCGCCGATTGCCGGAACGTCGTTCACCAATGCACTCGCAACGTTCACCTCGACCGATACGTCATTCAACGGAATCGTCAACTGGGGCGACGGCTTCGCGTCGGTCGGCAACTCGGTATCGATCGTCGAAACGAATCCCGCCACCAACACGTGGACCGTATCGGCATCTCACACATATATCGCGGCGACGATCCCTGGCAATCCTTATCCGATCACAATATCAGTAACGGATAATGCAACCCCGACGGTCCCGCCGAGCGTCGTTTACACCTCGGCGATCGTCAATGACGCCGCGATCACGGTCACGCCGATGAACATCACGGCGCAAACGGGAATCGGTTTCACGAACACCGACGTCGCGACGTTCACCTCGCTCAACCCGTTCGCCCCGGCGCGAACGTTCGCCGCCACGATCAACTGGGGCGACGGCTCGCCCACCACCGCGGGGCTCGTCGTTCCCGATGGAACCAATCCCCCCGTGTTCCATGTCGAAGGCTCGCACGCTTATTCGACTTCGACGACAAAATTCGGCGCCCCCTATCAAATAACCGTTACGGTACACAGCACGGGCGGAAGCACCGCCGCCAATCCGACCCCCGGACAGGCGACCGTAACCAATTCCTCCCTCAATGCGCAGGCGGTCCCGATCTTCGCCACCGAGGGAACCACGCTCTCGAACGTCGTCGTCGCGAATTTCTCCGATACCGGCGGTTTCCTTCCCAACACCACCTATCAGGCCACAATCACCTGGGGTGATGGAACCCCGAACACAGTCGTCACGCCTACATATGTTGGCGGATCGAATTATCAGGTCGTCTCCAATCATACGTATGAAGACGGCGGCAATTTCCCCGTGTCGGTCGCGATCACCACCGACGGAAACGCCAATGCGACGACGACGGGCGACGCCGCGGTCGTTTTCGCGCACCCCCTGGTCGCCCCGATCAACATCACGACGACCGAGCGAACGCAATTCGCGGGCTACGTGGCGCAATTTAGCGTCATCCCGGGGGTCTTCTCCGGACCCGCGAACGATTACATCGCGTCGATCGATTGGGGCGACGGCACTCCCCCCACCCAGGGCCAAATCCTCGCCGTCCCGGGGGGGTATCTTGTTAATGGAATCCACACATACGCGAGCGCTCAAGCTCCGTTCTCGCAGAATTACCCCGTCACCGTCACGATCCATGATCTCGTCGGCGGTACTTATACAAGCGTCACCGGACAGGCCGTCGTCAACGCGATCCCGATCGTCCTCACAGGCAAGCTAGACCCCGCGACCGACACCGGTATCTCGAACACCGACGCCATCACCAGCGACACCCAGCCGCGCTTCTTCGGCACGTCCAAACCCGGTTCGCTTATTTATGTTTATGCGACTCCATATCCCGCGGGCGGTTCCACGTTCCTCATCGGTCAAACCGGAACCAGCCCCGAGGGTACATGGAGCGTCGTCAGCACCCCCCTCGTTCAAGGACAATACACGATCACCGCGACCGCGATCGATCCCGTCGACCGCCAAAGCTCGACGATCCAGATCCTCCCCAACGCGACCCAAGGTCCTCTCACAATCGTCACCCAGGGCCCCAAGATCATCGCGTTCAATCTCGACGTCCTCACCGGCGAATTCGCCGTCACCTTCCAGGGAAGTCTCGCGGGGCTCGATCAAGCGACGCTTAACAATGGAAATAATTATATCTTTACAAGCTCGTTCACGCGCGACAAGCTCGGGTACGGCGGCAAATTCCTCGTGACGGGTCTCGTCACGACGCCTCCGTCGAATCCCTTGGCGCCTCAAACCGTGATCGGCTTCATCAATAACGGCATGCCGTTGCGGGGCGGACAATACAAACTGACGGTCGTCTCGGGCGGCGTCTCGGGCGTTCAGGATATCGCCGGCAATGGACTCGACGGCGAGTTCTACGGCTTCTTCCCCTCGGGAGATAACCGAGTCGGCGGAAACTTCGTCGCGCGGGTCAACAGCCTGCACACGCACGTCTCGGCGCCCCTCCCCGATATCTCGTCGGCGAGCCCCGTTCATCCCCCGGGAACCCTCGGCACGCCCTACCGCTTGAAACCGATCTTCCCGGGTCATCACCGGTTCGCCGTCAAAGCGTTCGGAGCGTCCGCGAGCAATCCGCTCGGCCAGAACGGTTACTTCCTCCAGACAAGACACGGATTCGCGCCGATCGATCCCAAGGTCGATCCCAGACGTACCGCCCTGATCGCGCTCATCGAAGCCAAACGCGCCGATCACCGCCGCGTTTGAAGATCCGCCGATTCACCGATCAAAAAGGGACGAGGTCGACCGCGTTACGACGGCCGATTCTCGTCCCTTTATTTATTAAAAATCTCGATATTCTTGGAATCCACGTCGATTCGCGTTTTCAATCTCTCAATTCCGCGGTGATCGACATGACGACCGGCGCGGTTCGGTCGCGTCCCTTAATGAACTCGATCGATTCGACGGCCTCGTCGCGAGCAACCTCGATCGCCAGATATCGAATCTGTCGACCCCCCAAATTGAACGCGAGCTTCGATTCGGGAACGTCGATCACGCGAATGTAATCGGCGAAGTGAACGCCGTTTTTCAGCGGGTGATCCTCGGTCTTGCCGTCGGCGTAATGAATCCGCACAATCATCGAAACCGTCGGCTCAACCTGTCCCCCCGCGAATCCCCAACCGCTCACCCCGCTCAATAAATGAAACGCTCGCGCTTTAATATGACAAGGAACCGTCACCGATCGGGGCATCTTGGGCGGAATCAGCCCCTCGGGACCCCGCAGCATGATCGCGTTCGGAATCCGATCACCACGCGGATCAACCAACAAAAACGGAATCCCGGCGAACGTCTTCGGCGTCCAATCTTACCAAACCAACCGTTCGATGTC
>JAKBCQ010000569.1 GCA_021807585.1 Planctomycetota bacterium
TGTTGACCACCGTCGAATACGCGCTCGATTGACCGACTCCGACGAACATGTTCGAAGGAGGGGAGCCGAAAACGGGAGGCACGTTCATTTGATCATAGCAAGATAGAGACAAGTTGATCGCGTTGAAAACGTTCTGCTGATCCATAAACGGCAACAACTGCGACATGTAGCTGAGGGGCTCGTAGGGATTGGTCATTTGCGCATCGGGATCGGGATCGGCGACGGCGAGGGGACCCGAGGAATACCAGGGGAAACGGCCCCGCGCGCTTTCGAAGTTCATCGTCGCCAGGCCGATCTGCTTGAGGTTGTTGGTGCATTGGGCGCGGCGGGCGGCCTCGCGGGCCTGCTGGACCGCCGGCAGTAGAAGAGCGATCAGAACCGAGATGATCGCCATCACGACCAAAAGTTCAATCAACGTGAAACCGCGTCGGCGATTGTTAAGATTGTGTTGCATGAAATCAACTCCGTGAAGATTTTGGTGAAAACTAATCGATAAGATCTATCGTGAGTGTGATCCATCATCCGGGGAAGCGAGTCATTCCTTGAGCTCGAACGGCGGAAGCGTGTTCGATTGCGGCTTGACCTCGGCGGTGAGGAGAGGTTTGGAGAGATTTGTATACTTTCCTTTGAACTTATCGGGGGGGAGGTGCGTTTTTAGTTTATTCGGGTCCATGTGTTTGTTTTTCTTGCCCGAGGATTGGGAAGCGGGGTCGGGACGATCGGCCGGATCGCGGAATTCGACGAGGACGTTGTACTCGCCCGGTAGAGCTCCGTAGCCCCAATCACCGCTTTGCAGATGAAACGTTCCGTCCGTCTCGACCGTCGCCTGAGCGAGCGGAGGCGCGGGTTTGGGAGGGGGATTCGGGATCGTTTTGGGGTGAAAGTAGACGTTCGCGCCGACCGCGGGCTTGCCGGCGTAAAGCACCTTCCCCGAAACCGGAACGAGCCCGTGCTTGTCGCCGCACGAGACGCACGCCGTCGCGCAAATCAATCCGAGCACAATTTTCAATGCATTCGTTATCATGATAATCTCCCGATTAGTCATCGCGGCTCGTCGTCGCCGCGGGCGCGACGCACGTTCCGGCGGCTTCGACCGAACGTGAGGGAGAATTTATCCGGCGATTCCTCGACTATGATGACGAGATATTGAATCTCTCGTGAATTTCACCGATCCGAGGCGGAATCAGTGAAATCCATGTTTCAGAATGATGAAGAGTATGAAGCGGACGTGTCGAATTTAAAATTATGGATAAAAGCGATGCGTGCGACCGAGTCGATCTCGGTCGACGATCGACGCGATCGATGTAACGTTATTCTTATAATTCTTGATCGCGCCGGACGGTTTCGAGCGTGAACGCGGGGACGCAGACCGCGAGATATTCGGCGCCCTCGGGTTCGGGAGTGGCGTATTGTACGCGTTCGCCGCGGTTTACGACGACCGCCTGGCCGGCGCGAACGTCGATCACGCCGTCTTGGTCGATCACCCTCAAGAGCCCGCGGAGGACGATCGTGTATTCGTCGAAATCGGGGGTTTGCGCCGGCTCGATCCACCCCTCGGGGCTTCTCATGTGCGCTATGCTGATCGAGGCGTCTCCCGAATTGACAACGCCCACGAATTCGTCGATGAGTTTGGGTTTGTTCCCCGCGGGCGCGATCCGGGTCGCTCCCGCAATCAACCTTGGCATCGATCGCTCCGCCTCAATGATCGTTTCCGAAGGAATCATTCGCCGCCGTGAGCCAATATATTAATCAATCTGAATAATTGTGAACGAACGTGGTGAAAAGGTAAACGAAAATTCGCCGTGTTCGATCGCGTTCCGCCGATTCGTCGAAACGGGTTTGATCGATTCGGGAGCGGTCGCGGTGTTCACCCCCTCGAGCGGTCCCTCGATCACCTCGACTTTCGCATCGGCGTTTGACGGAGTGAATCCGGCGAGTTGAATCCGCGCGGGGCGGGGATTACCGTTCGTGTTCACGACCTGCAACACGAGCGTTTTGCCGTCGTCGCTCTTTTTGGCGTTCACCGAAAAACCTTCGACGGGCTCGGCGATCGCGCTTTCCACCAACAGCGGTTGGTAATGACCGCTCGCCATCTTGGTCACGTAACCGGGGGGCTGTAGCCAAACGCGCGAAGGATTGAGAAACAACAAACCCTGATCCCAGCCGTTGTCGTTCTGACCGTCTGGCTGAAGGCAATTCGCAACGCACGCGATCGGCAGCCTCGCTCCGATCCGCTCGACTTCGTTGATCGCGAGCGCGTTCGAAAGCGCACGTTTCATCGCGTGATTGCCTGAATTGAATTCAAAGATAACAACCTTATAATTCGCTCCGGGGGCGATTTTTCCAAGCTGATCGATGTAGCTCCGTTCGGGAAGAAGGCCGCTCGGTTCCGGCGGATGATTTGTGCTGATATGAATATCAAACCAAATCTCGCGGTCGCGCTTCTTGGCGAGTTCAAGGATCTTGCGATGCGTTTCGAGGGAGTTCGACGCCGCTCCGCCTTCGAAGCGATACGGGTCGGCGATCACGCGACCGTAGGCGAAATCGCCGACGACGAGGATGATATCGCGGTCTTTGGCCCAGATCGCCTCGGCGATCGGCTCGAACTTTTTCCAATAATCGTCGTTGATCGCCTCTTCGTTGCCG
Source organism: Planctomycetota bacterium (assembly GCA_021807585.1). Taxonomy (GTDB): domain Bacteria; phylum Planctomycetota; class Planctomycetia; order Isosphaerales; family Isosphaeraceae; genus JAKBCQ01. The sequence goes on from JAKBCQ010000569.1 coordinate 2,647, forward strand.
ATTTCAAGATATTTCAGTTTGTACGGCGCGGTGCGGCCGTCGGCGGCGCGAGCGCGGCCCAAGCGGCCGTCGGCGGGGCCGACCGCGTAATCGATGAAATCGGCCATGTCGTCGGGAGATTCATTGACGTTCACCGCGGGTATCGCCTCGAACCCCGCGGCTTCGCAAAACGCGAGGAAATCAAAAATTCCCCAGCCGTTGCTCGAATAAGGATACCACATTCCCCCGGTCGGGGGACGACGGTCGCGAGGACCGATCATGTTTTTCCATCGATATTCGTTATGATTGATCATTGATCCGCCGTATCGCAGCACCGTGATTCGCTGATCGATAAGAGCCAGGGCGACGTCTTTACGCACCGGAAGCCCCTTGAACCGGCCCCATTCTCCCGGCTCGAGAACCGCGTGACCGAGCGCGATCGAACCCGGTCGCTTCAGCTTGACGACGAAACGACCCTCCCCCCCCGTCGAGGAGGTTAACGTAAAATCATATCGTTTCCAGTCAGCGCTGGTTGTTTCAAAGCGCGATTCGCTATAAACGTGTTTTCCGTCGCGGCTTTCGAGCGCGACGAAGACCTCGGTCGGACGGTCGGCGCGCACCCGGACGCGCCCCTCGTACGGCTTATCCGCGAGGAAAAACATCCCCTGGCGGTTGAGCCCCTCGTTCTCGATCCCGATTTCTCCCTCTCCCGAGAGGTACGTCAATCGCTGACTTCTCTTGCCGACGAACGGAGCGTTCGATTCGAGCGACGCTTCGCCGCGAGCCGATCCCCGCTCGATCGCCCCCCACATCCCGCTCACCCCCTCGGCGATCGAGTCGGTCGAGGCCGAATCAAAGGGGAGTTTGCAGATGTTCTCATCAGAGGAT
>JAKBCQ010000570.1 GCA_021807585.1 Planctomycetota bacterium
CACATTCATTTATCGCGCGATCACGATCGGAATTTTGTTGATCATCACGGGCACGTTCCTCGGCGGCGTATGGGCCGATTATTCGTGGGGACGGTTCTGGGGCTGGGATCCCAAAGAGGTTTGGGCGCTCATCACCTTGCTTGTTTATCTGATTCCGTTCCACGGCAGGTTCGCGGGCTGGGTGAAGCCGTTCGGCTTGGCGGGGCTCTCGATCGCGTGCTTCCTTTCGGTGGTGATGGCGTGGTACGGCGTGAACTTTGTTCTTGGAGTCGGCCTGCACAGTTACGGCTTCGTCGAGGGGCAAGGGCAGGGCGCCGTGACGATGGCGTGCGTCGGCTTTTTGTCGTTCTTCGGCGGAGCGGCGTGGCGTCGGTACGTCGCCAAGAGTTCGTCGGCGAACGCCAATCTGAAAAAGATCAAGTCGCACGCCGAATTTGATGAACAACTCGTCACGACGGGGTGATCGGCTCGGGCTCGATCTGAAACCGAAAAACGGGACCGACGACCGCGTCTCGACCGATCGGGTCGAGGGGCGGTCGGTCGGCGATCGAACGAGCGAGTTCGGCGCACCGCGTTAAATTCAAGCCAAGGAGCATGTGTTCTTGTGTTTGATTATGGATCTTAAGAAAGAGGTCGGCGGCGCGGCGCGCGTGAACGACGACCCCCGCGGGTTGTTCCTGGCGAACTTTAACCCCCGCCGCGGCGAGTTTGATGAGCGCCTTGAGGAGATCGGCGATCGGTCCCGAGCGTCCGTGCGCGTGCCAAAGGCGTTCCCACTCCTCGTGAGCCTCCCAATAAAAGCCCGCGTTGAAGAGTTTGATTCCTCGGATGAACTCGCGCGAGCCGCTCCAATCGCCCGCGCCGATCGGCTCGGCGGGAGGGCGGCGTACCTGGTACGAATGCCCGAACGGAGACGACACGGGATGCGGTCGACCGAGCCCCGGAACGTACGTATAAGGCGGAAACGCATCGTCGTGTTCGTTCATTCCGATCTCACACTGTAAAGAGATATTGGAATTCGTTTAATCCCAATTACTTGGATCTGTTTGAGAAGGATCGATCGTGACGACCGAGCACGCCCCTTTGGTTTTGATCAACGCGGTGGGGATGACTTCGCGGCTGCTTTCGCACGCGCCCCGGCTTAACGCCCTGGCGCAAGCCACGCGGGTTCGACCGCTGATCGAGGTTCTTCCCGCGGTGACGTGCACGGCGCAGGCGAGCCTTTTGACGGGTGTCGATCCCTCCACGCACGGGATCGTCGCCAACGGCATGCTGTTTCGCGACACCCGCGAGGTTCGCTTTTGGCAACAAGCAAATTCATTATTACAAGCCGAGCCCGTCTACGCGACCGCGAAACGGATCGCCGCCGCGAAGGGCCGAACGTTCCGTACCGCGAAGCTCTTCTGGTGGTTCAATCAGGGCGCCGACGTCGCGATCAGCGTCACACCAAAACCGCATTACGGCGCCGACGGTAACAAGGTTTTCGGGGTTTTCGGCACGCCCGAAGGAACCGCCGAGGCGATCGAACGCGCAATCGGCGTATTTCCTTTTCATACGTTTTGGGGACCTCGGTCGGGGCTCGCGTCGACCGAGTGGATTGCGCGGTGCGCGGCGCACGTGATCGAGACCGATCGCCCCGATTTCACGCTTGTTTATCTGCCGCATCTCGATTACGAGCCGCAACGTCGCGGTCCGTCGGGGTGCGATATGGCGAAACTGACGAGCGAGCTCGACACGGCTTGCGAGCCTTTGATCGACGCGGCGCGGCGGATCGGAGCGCGGGTTTGGGTCGTCAGCGAGTACGGGCATTGCGACGTCTCGCGAGCCGTGCCGATCAACCGAATTCTCAGACGCGCCGGGCTCCTCTCGGTGCGATCGGGACCGTTCGGCGAGGTTCTCGATACGTTCGAAAGCTCGGCGTTCGCGGTATGTGATCATCAGATTGCTCATGTCTATATTAAAAATCAAAATGATATAACGAAAGTTCAAGATATTTTGCTTGGTGAATCGGGAATCGCGTCGTTGTACGCGGGGGAGGAGCGCCGCGAGATCGGCCTGGAACACGCGAATTCGGGGGAGATTGTAGCGCTTTCGGCCCGCGACGCGTGGTTCGCGTATCCGTACTGGCTCGACGATCGGCTCGCACCCGATTTTGCCCGGACGGTCGACATTCATCGCAAGCCGGGGTTCGATCCGTGCGAGCTGTTTTTCGACCCCAAGCTCTTTTGGCCCGAGGGACGAGCGATCATGCGATTGATTCAAAAGAAGCTTGGGTTTCGCACACTTTTTGACGTCATACCGCTTGATCCGAGTTTGGTGAGAGGAAGTCACGGGTTGCAAGTCGAGAGCGTTGAAGACCGGCCGATTTTGATCGCCGATCATCGCGATCTCGAGACGGTCGATTCGCTTCCGACGACCGCGGTCCGCGACCTGCTTCTCGAAGCGCTCACGGGCGAGCGCGAGCCCGCGATTCGTCGATAAAGTTGATCCGCCTGATGGAACGTATAAAATATCAGTAAATGATATGTAATTGATTGTAAACTTCGAGGTTGATCGATTAACGAACCGAAAGCGGGCTCGTGCGCCCGCTTTCGGATAGAGGATCTCAAGCATGCCGATTTTTTATGAATCGGCGTTCGATCATCGGACGGGTTTGACGGCTTTGGTCGCTTCGGGCGGGGGGGTGGGAAAAACGAGTTCGTCGACGACTTCGGTCACACCGACGGTGTCGAAAGCGAGCATCGCGGCTTTTTTCTTGGCGGCGGCGTCGGCGACGAGGCCTCGGAGGAGGATCGCGCCGTTTTTGAACTGGTGAACCTCGATGCTCGATTCGTGGAACGCCTTGTCCCAGTGTAAACGTGCGTACACGCGATTCTGGGTTTCCATTCGTTTGACGTCGGTTTTGACGGTCTCGAATTTCTTTTTGACGGTGTCGGTCATTTCGAGCGTCGTGTTGCGGATTCCCTTGCCGACCTGATCGAGTTTTTGCCCGACGCGTTCGGCGACCCCCTGATACGCGGGCGCCTGGCAGGCCATAACGCCGCCGACGAGGAGGCACGAGATTCCCAAGATTCGACCCTTGGCGTTGAGCATGTTCGACTCCTTTGTGTAGAAACGATCGCCCGTCGCGGCCCTTGAAAACGGCTCATTTCGATTCGGCCGGAAGGGGGAATCGGTCGCATTGATCCATCAAAAAACCCCGACGATCGAGAACGAATTCCCGCGCCGGGGGCCGTCGTAGCCGAAGCCTCGACCCGTCGTGAGCCAAGGTATAACGTCGACCGTAAATCGGATCGCCGGGGGAGTCAAGCGGAGTTTGTCGAGCGATTCGAGGTATTATCGCTAAGCGAATGAAGATCATAATCAATAAATAAAATATTGTATTGATTCATGAATCGAATTCGGAGCGAGCCGCGGCGACGATCGCCGGCCGGCCGTCGTCGAGGAATCGATCGATACAATCGCGAAGCCCGAGTGGGTATGTGCATTCGGAGAGAAATCGGACGCAT
>JAKBCQ010000571.1 GCA_021807585.1 Planctomycetota bacterium
GGCCAGCACGACCGCGTGCGCGACGGGGATCGGCACGGTTTTGAGGGTCGCCTCGGTGACGATCGCGAGCGTTCCCTCGGCGCCGACGATGAGCCGCGCCAGGTCGATCCCGTCGGCTTTGGCGGCGGCCGAGAGCGCGTAGCCGGCGCGGTCGTGGACGAGCCTCGGCTTATCGTCGCGCAAGGTCGCATCGCCGCGATAGCGGATCAAATTCGCCAATTTACGAACGAGCGCGCGTTCATAATCGTCGGGTCGTTCGTCGTCGCACGGCCACGGTTTGATTTCAGCGATTCCCGATTCGCCGTGCGCGTAGACGATTTTCAGGGTTTCAATCGCGTCGGCGGTCGTTCCGTAGCGTAATGAGCGGGGACCGGACGCGTTCGCCGCGATCATTCCGCCGATCGTGCATGCATCGGAACCCCCCGCCTCGGCGCCGATTCGTCTCCCAAAAGGAAGCAATTGAGCATTTAAGGAATCGAGCACGACTCCGGGTTGAACGGTCGCTCGATCGTCGCCGATCTCGATCACCCGATTGAAGTAACGGCTAAAATCGACGACGATTCCCGACCCGAGGCTTTCGCCCGCGAGTCCCGTTCCCGCTCCGCGGGGATGGATCGGGATCCGATTCGACGCGGCGTAGCGGACAACCGTCATGACATCTTCGAGGAAGCGCGGCACGACGATCGCGAGCGGTTCGACCTCGTGCAGGCTCGCGTCGATCGAATAATCGGCGCGGTCGAGCGGATCGAGCAACAAGTCGCCCGCGATCAGACCCCGAAGGTCGTCGTGAATTCGCGATCTCTGTTCATCCACGGAGAGAATCCGGCGCTTTGCGCGTCGTCGAGCGAACGAAACCGAATCGGTCCCGGCCGCGCCGAGATCGTCGCGATCATTCTCACTCGATTCGAGTCCGCGTTCAACGCGCCTGAGGCTCGATTGACGAATCGGCGCGGTTCGCCTCGGCTTCCGCGGCGCGGCTCCGTAATTCCTCGGCGCGGATCCGCTCTTGCCGATAACGCTCGCCGATCGCCAGATCGAACGGCAGATAACGCGATCCGGGATTCGAACCGCCGCCGCGACATTGCGATAAACATCGATAACAGATCGTCACTTCAGGAACATATTTGTATAAAACGAAATCGAGGACGGCGGAGAGGATCAACACGAACATCGTCCAGAATGGCATATCAAAATAATAAAACAAGGTGCTGACGGCGAGCCCGACGACGACGATCGCGAGGCCGAGACCGTGGGGGAAATCTTTTTGCACGTAGAGATCGGTCGATGCGCAATACGCGCACGCGGCGAGTTCGCCCGCGGCGATCGAGCCCGCGGCGATCGGTCGGTCGTAGCCGCATTCGGGGCATTTCAGCTCGGCGCGCGATTCGAGCGCCGCGGATCGCGCGATCGCCGAGCATCGAGGACAGTTCCAGGTAAATTCCATATCAATCGCTTTACGAAATAATGAATATAATTGTTTAAACGATCATAAAACGAGGTTTGATGATCGAGCGAGGATCAGCGCCGTAACCTCGCCGAAGAGGACGAGGATGAGCGCGATGTAAAGGATTCCGGTGGCCGATTGGGTGGAGCGGATCGCGATCGTGCGGAGCGCCAGGACGAGCGCGAAGGCGACCGCGCCGAAGCCGACGATCCAGCGCGCCGCGAGGATGATCGAATCGATTGAGCCGTCGTCGATCGGCGACGCATTCACGGCGTTCCCGCGACCGTGAAGCCAGATCGTGAGCCCCCACGCGGCGAGCCCCGCGCGGACGATCAAGCCGATTAATCCAGCCCGGGTGAAGCGACGAAGCGGGTTCATCGACATCGCGGGCGCCGTGAGATAATGATGGCCGAGCAGCATGGCGCTGAAGATCGTTCCGAGCACGAACGCCGACGCCAAACTTCCCGAGGTCGTCATGATGAAAGCGGGCGCGGCGGTGAATTTGGGGGCGACGATCAGGACGATCACTCCGATGATCGTGAGCAATCGGCCGATCAGCTCAGCGGGTTTTGTGAGACCGAGCCCCCACGCAAGGCTCGCGAGATACGCCGATACCGCGGCGCCGATCGCGCCGATTGGAACGGCGTGAGCGATCCCGCCACGCGCCGAATCGAGCGCCGCGACAACCCATAATCCTAAGATAATGTAGGTATGCGTGCGAAAGTAGCGGAGCGGGACCTCGCGCCAGGTGATGAGCAGGAGCGACGCCGACAGGCCGACGGCCAATCGAGCGGCGAAATCGGCGATCATTCCTCGGTTCTCGTTTCCAGGCGGCGTGAGGGATCGGAGGTCGTCATGCCCCAAGCTTACCGGCGGATCGATCCGGGGACAAGCCGAGCGAACCGATCGCGTGATTGATCAAGATCGGCTCTGGTGCTTATTTTTTACCGCCGTAGATGAGCGAGAGGACCTCGGATCGACTCGCCATGCTCTCTTTGAAGACTCCGCGCATCGCGCTCGTCATGCACACGCTGCCCGGCTTGTGCACTCCGCGAACCGTCATACAACTGTGCGAAGCCTCCATCACGACGGCGACCCCGCGAGCGCCGAGTTCGTTCATCAACAGGTCGGCGATTTCTTCGGTAAGACGCTCCTGAACCTGGGGACGCTTGGAGAGCGCCTCGACGACGCGGGGGATCTTCGACAAGCCGACAATCTTGCCGTCGGGAAGATACGCGACGTGCGCCTCGCCGAAAAACGGCAGCAAATGATGCTCGCAGAAACTTTCAAAACGGATGTCTTTGATCAGTACAATTTCATCATATTGTTGGGTGAACAACGTTTCGAGGTGTTCACGCGGGTCGCACCCGATGCCGCGGAAGACTTCGGCGTACATCCTCGCCACGCGGTCGGGGGTATCGAGCAATCCCTCACGGTCGGGGTCTTCGCCGACGGCCAAGAGGATCTCGCGCACGGCGCGACGGATCCGCTCGTGATCGACGGCTCGGGGGGAGATCGGTTCGGCGACGCTCGGCGCGACTCCGTTCGTTTTTGTCGCGACTGATTTCGCCATCGGCAAGGCTCCGGACGCTGAAGTTTGGGCGTAACTTCAAGTGGTTTAAAGAGTTCTGAAAATCTCGCACGAAGTTCATTGTAGCCGTTCAGGGGGGTGAAATCAAGCAAACGGGGCTCGTCGGCTTCAATTATCGCTCAATCGAGGTGGGAAAGCGCCGTGATCGACCGCCGATCTTGTGATCGGACCGACGAGATGACGCAAATGATCGATTAAGATCGAGGCGCGATAAGCGACGCGCCGTTCGTTGAGCAGGTCTTGCTTGACGCTTGGCGGCAGCGAAAGCGCGTGCGCGAGCAGGTCGGTCGTCGTTCCCAGGGGAGCGTTCGAATGAAGCAGTTTGGCGAGTTCGGGATCGATCGTTTCCTCTTGCTCGGCGGCGAGCCGAAACAACGCGACAAGTTCCTCCCGCGAAGGTGCGGGGGCGAACGGATCGAAAGCCTCACAATCGTCGAGCAGCTCCCCCTCGGCCTGGCGATAAAGCG
>JAKBCQ010000572.1 GCA_021807585.1 Planctomycetota bacterium
TTGCGTGCAACATTTCCAGGAGCGACCGCCCCCAGACCGCGCCCGCGATTCAGTCCGACCAGGCGCCCTTTTTTGCAACCTCTTCGGGGGTCGTCGCGTCGTCGAGCAAAATATCGGCCATCTGAACGCGACCGCCGGGGCTGAGAACTCGCCAAAGCTCGCCGATCACCCGCGGCTTGTCGGGACATAAATTCCAGACTCCGTTCGAGATCGCCAGGTCGATCGTCGAGCCTCGCAAGGGAATCCGCTCGGCCTCGGCGAGAAGAATCTTCACGTGAGCGAACCCCGTCTCTCGCGCGCTCCACGCCGCCTTCTCGGCCTGCCCGCGGGTCATGTCCAAACCGATCACGCGACCCGACGCGCCGACCCGACGCGCCGCGATCAGACAATCAACCCCCGATCCGCAACCCAGATCAAGAACCGACTCGCCGGCGCTAGGCTCTCCCAACGAAAACGGATTGCCGACCCCCGCGAACGAATCGACCGTCGATCGCGGTAAGACGCCCAAATCGGCGGCGGCGTAGCCCAACCGCAAGGCGCTCGCCGCCCCCGTTTCAAACCGCCGTTCGGCGGCGGGATCGATCGCCGTTCGCTCAAATCGTTCCCGCACGTCGCGTCGAATTTGCTCAATATTCTTGTTCATATCGGTTAAAACACACTTAACAATGCATTATTGTGATCGCACGGCCGACCGTTGTTTCACGCGTTGAACTTGAGAATATAGCTTATCGCGATCGACGAGGTTATGGTAGCGTGACTCGACTCGATCGCCGCGATACGATCGTCGATCGAGGGATCGATCTCGCCGCTTGCCGACGACTCGCGGGCGCGGGAGAATGGCGTGTCGCTTGTGTCAACTTTGTTATTTTCCGTTCGGATTTGTGCATATGCCGCGCACCGTGTTAATCGTTGACGACGAGCGCGACGCCAACGACACACTGGCGGGCATGTTTCATGAACGCGGGTTCGGCGTGATCCAGCGTTATTCGGCCGCCGAGGGGCTCGACGCGGCGAGGGCGCACCACCCCGACCTGATCATGCTCGACCTCATGCTCCCCGATCTCGACGGTTTCTCGGTCTGCGAGGAACTCAAAAAAAATCGCGCGACGAATCTCATCCCAATCGTCATGGTGACCGCGATGCACGACGCCGATAACCCGATCCGAGGCGTTCGCGTCGGCGCCAACGGCTATCTCGCCAAACCGTTCGACGCCAAAGTGTTCGACGAAGTCGTCGACGCCGCGCTCGAATGGCGCGAGGAACACGCCGGCAAAGGGACGACCGGAGAAATCCAATTCGACATCCGTAGCGAAATGACATATCTTCAACAAATTAACGACTGGCTGTCCGATCTCTACGCGCACACCCCTCTCACCGAACGCCAGATCAAAGACCTCCGGCAAGCCGTCCTCGAAATGGGAGGAAACGCGATCGAATGGGGACATCGGAAAAACGCCGATCTCCCGCTTACCATCACGTATCGAATCCACCCCGATTCGGTCAGCCTCACCATCCGCGACCGCGGCCCCGGCTTCGACCCCAAAAACCTCCCCCACGCAGCCCGCGCCGAAGACCCGATCGGCCACCTCGACCTCCGAAACGATCTCGGAATCCGCGAAGGAGGCTTCGGAATCATGCTCGCTCGCGGACTCGTCGACGAATTCCGCTACAACGACGTCGGCAACGAAGTAACCCTCGTTAAACGCTTTCCCAACACCGCACCAAAACACGGACATAACACAATCATAGATGCCGATCCGAATCGTTCGGCCGAGACCGAACGCTCACTCGATTGAACACATTTTAAACTGCGGATTCCTTGATCGCCTCGATTCGATCAAAAATCGCCGACACCGCCCGCGAGGCGCGAATCCCGCCGTTCAAGCCCGCGAGGCGACCGCGATCTCCCGCTCTCGATTCGGCTCCATAAACGGATAATCAACATATCCTTCGGGTCCAGACGCGTAAAACAATTCGGGTCGAGGCTCGTTGAGCCGCGCGTTTCGTTTGAAACGAAGCGGAAGATCGGGATTGGCGATGAACAGACGACCAAAAGCGACCGCGTCCGCCTCGCCGGCGCTCAGAGCCGTTTCGGCGGTCTCCCTGGTAAAACCCTCGTTGGCGATGTAAACGCCGCCAAAAGCCCTCTTGAGCCTCGGACCCAGCCGGTCGACGCCGATCGACTCGCGAGCGCACAAAAACGCGATCCCACGCTCGCCAAGCCTCTCCGCCACATAACCGAACAACGCCGCGGGATCCGAATCGCCCATCGCGTGCATATCGCACCGCGGCGCCAAATGAACCCCCACGCGGCCGCGCCCCCAAACCGATACCACCGCGTCGGTCGTCTCCAAAAGCAACCGCGCCCTGTTTTCAATCGATCCGCCGTAACGATCGGTCCTTCGATTCACGCTATCTTGCAAAAATTGATCAAGCAAGTAACCGTTTGCCGAATGAATCTCGACCCCGTCAAACCCGGCTCGTTTCGCGTTCTCGCCGGCGCGACGAAATTCCTCGATAATTCCGGGGATCTCGTCGGTCTCGAGCGCTCGCGGAACGACGAACGGACGCAACGGCCGAACCAGGCTCACATGCCCCGTCGCGGCGATCGCGCTCGGCGCCACCGGCGCCTCGCCGTTCAAATACATCGGGTCCGATATCCGTCCCACGTGCCAAAGCTGAAGCAATATCCGACCCCCCGCCGCGTGCACCGCGGAAGTCGTCAACCGCCATCCCTCAACCTGTTCGTCCGACCAGATCCCCGGCGTATTCGGATATCCCACCCCCGTCGGCGAGACCGATGTCGCCTCCGTAAGAATCATCCCCGCCGACGCGCGCTGGGCGTAATACTCCGCCTGCAACTCGTTCGGCACGCGGCCCGCCCCCGAAGCGCGACAACGCGTCAAAGGCGCCATGATCACCCGGTTCGGCAACCGAAGCTCACCCACATCAATCGCATCGAATAACGTCGGCATCGCAGCCATCCCTCACGTTCCAAACCAATCGATTCCCTCACGCGAACCAATTCATTCTAGATAGTTCGGTTTTCCTGGACAACTGAACTATTGAACTATTCGCGGCGATTTTTTAAAGTACGATCATGAGCACGAGGCCGCTCTTTCATCCCGATCTCGAAAGTGTGACGATCGTCGGCGTGTTGCACGCGCTCGCGGATCCCGTGCGGCTCGCGATCGTCGCCGAGCTGCGCCGCGCTCGCGACGGTTTGAACTGCGTCGAAACGATCAATCGCATTCATGCGGCGACGCCTAAATCCACATGTTCGCAACACTTTCAGATCCTCCGCGAAGCCGGGCTCATCCGCAGCGAACGTAAAGGCGTCGAGCTCTCGAACTCTCTCCGCTTCGACGAGATCGAATCGCGATTTCCCGGTCTGATCGATTCGATCCTCCACGCCCGCGATCGCGAATCGGCCAATCGCCGATAAAATACATCTTGATTAAATAACTGTTATAATAATGATAATTTCATGATTACAAAT
>JAKBCQ010000573.1 GCA_021807585.1 Planctomycetota bacterium
ATTATCACGATTGCGTGCCGGCCGAAGCCGACGCCGAACCCGCCGCCAACACGGGATTTCGTTGGATCCAATCGGCCGACCTGCCGGGTTTGATATTCCCCCCCGCGAACGAGGCGATCGTCGCCCTATTGGCCGCCGAAAAAACCGCCTCCCAAATCGACGATCGACACGGCGGAACGACCGCGAACGAAAACATCCAATCGGATCAGGTAATCTAAGTGTCTATATAGATAGGGAATTATATAGATGGTTTTTGGATCGGCGCGAAACCGAGCGGATCGATATCGATGATGCAAACGACGCAAATTCCTCTGATGATCACTCCGCTCGCGGTTTATTTATATATCCTTGGCGTTTGGCATTCGGGACGATCGCCCCGCGTCGTTTCCGGCCGGCTCGACAGTTGTTTGCTCGCCGCGGCGATCTGGAGTTTGCTTGCGTTCGGCCCCGCGGGAGGCTTTTTCACCGGTCCCTGGCTCGGCGCGGCGCGCCCCTGGGGCGCCGCGATCCTCCTGGTCGCGGTCGGGTCGTTGATCGCCGCGGTCGTCCCCTCGCCGTTTTCACGCCTCATCATCTATAATATTAATCCAATTGAATTTCATGATCTTTTTGATAAAATCATCATTCAAAATCCGGGCGGTTTCGTGAGAACGCTTTCGGGCTACGAAAACGCCGCCGAGGGGGTGTCGATCGTCGTCGAAAGCTCAACCAGGTTCCGCGTCGTGGTGATCGAAATCAAGGGGAAGCGGGCGCGATCGACGCTTAAGACCTTAAAGCCCGTCCTCCGTGAACGCTTAAACGAGGTCCGATCGGGTCAGTCGCCGATCGCGTGGATTTTTTTCGCGGCTTCGATCGCCGCGATGCTCATCCCGTTCGTCGCCGTCATGGCGACTCGACCCGAGGCTCGACGCGCATTTCTCACCCTGTTTCACCGTATCGTCGGACGATAAACAGCTAATTACATGCAACTACATAGAGATCGTTACGTGTAACCATAAAAAAGCCGCGGCTTATCGGTCCGCGGCGATCGGCGGTCGTGTTGTGAAAATCGATCGGGCTCGGTCAAACCGCGTTTTCTTTGGAGCTCGCGGTGTTGAGCGGAAGCGAGCCGTGCGAGTCGAGGATTTTATCGATCAATCCATAATCGCGCGCCTCTCCGGGCGACATGAATCGATCTCGATCGGTATCTTGTTCAAGCTTTTCGAGCGTTTGCCCGGTGTGCGCGCGATAAATCTCGTTGAGCTGCCGTTTCATCCGGATGAATTCCTCGGCGTGGATCAAAATCTCGGTCGCGGTCCCCTCCATTCCGGCGAGGGGTTGATGAATCATGATCCGACTGTGTTCGAGAGCCGTCCGCTTCCCTTTGGCGCCTGCGCACAAAAGGAGCGAACCCATGCTGGCGCATTGACCGATGCAGTAGGTCGCGACGTCGCACGGCACCACCTGCATCGTGTCGTAAATCGCCAGCCCGGCGCTCACGCTCCCGCCAGGACTGTTAATATATAAATGAATATCCGCTTTGTCGTCCTGATGCGCCAAAACGAGCATCTGAGCGACGACCACGTTCGCGACGTTGTCGTCGATCGCCGACCCAAGCATGATGATGCGATCTTGTAATAGGCGCGAATAGATGTCCATCGCGCGTTCTTCGCGACCGCTCCGCTCGATCACGATCGGAATCAGGGGCATCGATCGGTTCCTCGTTCCATCGTATAATAACTAGAAAATCGTGTAATTGTTTTAATTTTTCGGGTTCGTCGGATCGGCGCGAGGTCGCTCGCCACGATCGCCTCGTCAAGAAACCGGGGGCGCCGCGACGGGGCCCGTCTTGGAATCGACGCCGAAGATCTTCCCCACCACCTCGTCGACCAGGCCGTATTCTTTCGCCTGTTGCGCGGTGAGATAGCGATCGCGTTCGGTGTCTTTGGCCACGCGTTCGATCGGCTGGCCCGTGTGTCGCGATAAAATCTCGTTGATCACGTGCTTGTTACGCATGATCTCCTCGGCCTGAATCTCAATATCCGAGATCTGCCCCGACACCTGTCCATAAGGCTGGTGGATCATGATCTTCGAGTGCGGGAGCGAATAACGCCTCCCTTTCGCGCCGCCGGCGAGCAACACCGCCGCCCCCGAAGCCGCCATGCCGATGCAATACGTCGCCACCGGGCACTCGATGAACTGAAGCGTGTCGTAAATCGCCAGCGTGCTCGAAACACTCCCGCCAGGACTGTTAATATAAAAACTAATCCCCTGCGTCCGATTCTCGTACTGAAGAAACAAAAATTTCATCACCACGAGATTCGCCAGCGCGTCGTTGATCACCCCTTCAAGAAAGATGATCCGGTTCTCCAGGAGCAGGTCGGAAAGCGTCATCTGCCGCTGCCGCGCGTAATCGCGATAGCGCTGGATCGACGGCGAAAACGGTTCACGGTCCATGAACATGACGGGTCCTCGGCTCTTCGTCGGCCTGGAATGTTGAATGACGAAGCGAGCAGCCGCCGCGACGACCGATCCGCGGGGCTCTCGCATGAAAACTTATTCGCTAGTGGATTCGCTTGGGTGATCGGCCGACGAGACTTCCTCGGCCGCGGAGGTCGACGAAGCCGACTCGTCGAGCGTTTCGACGTCTTTATTCTCGGGAATCAATTCAACATCCTCGAATTGCACCGAATCCAGAATGCGAGCGATCGTTTTCCGCTCGAGAATCTGCGCCGCGAGAGCGTCTTGCCGGCCTTCCTTCTCGATCTGGGCGCGAACCCGGCGAATGCTTTGATCGCTTTGATCCGCGATCAACTCGATCTCGTCTTCGATATCCCGATCGTCGACCTTGATATCTTCAACCTCGGCGATGCGTGAAAAGATGAAATATTCTTTGAGATCGCGGAGCGTCGTTTCGTGAGCGAACGCCCGGATCTCGGCCGATCGATTGCGAATCTCGCGCTCGGAGAGCCCCGCGCTCTGCATCTCGATCACGCGACGCTCGATCGCGGTCTTGATCTGACCCGCGACCATCTCGGCGGGCAGCTCGAACGGATGCTGAGAGTACAACTGTGCGAACAACTCGCGACGAATCGACTGTTCTTGCTGGAACTTGAACCGACGATCCAGCATCGAACGAAGCGCCGAGCGGAAATCGTCGAGCGAAGCGAAACCGAGCCGATCAAGGAACGCCGCGTCGATCTCGGGAAGTCGAACCGATTTAATATCGAGGATTTCAATCGACACGTCGATCGATCTCCCACGAATGGTTTCGTCGGACGATGCGCTGCCGATCTCGGCTTTCGTCACCCGAGATTCGCCGATATTCGCTCCTACAAGCGCGCCCGCGAGATCGGGAATGCAACCGTCGTTGAAACGAAGTTCGGGCAGAACACGAAAATTCACATCGCGCGCCTGGTTGTGAATCACCCCGCTATCGAGAAACGTCATATTCGTGGTGACAAAATCGCCTTCGGCGATACCCCCTTCGAGCTTGGGGGCGACCTGCGCGTAACGCTC
>JAKBCQ010000574.1 GCA_021807585.1 Planctomycetota bacterium
TTCCGTTCATAAACAAGAAGGCGTATTCATAGTAATTGGTGATCAGCCCTTCCATCTGCGCCGGGTCCATGCCGCCGTAAGGTTGCGCCACATAGATGACGGGCTGATTGAGATTGGGAAAGACGTCGGTGCGCATCCGATTGAGACTGAACACGCTGCCGAGTACAATCGCCGCCATGGCGACCATTATCGTGAGGGGATGACGGAGCGCGAAATCGAGTGCCTTCATTGGCGTGAAGCTTGGTCGGGAGAGGTCGATTCGCTGGGGGGGAGGATCGACTGTTAGATCAATGATTCCACGAATTCAATCTTATCTAAAAAATCCGCAAGGTCAATCCGCGCGATTCAATCGCCGAGAAAACTTCGTCGCTTTCTCTTCAAAACATCATGATCGAGCCGGCAAATTCGCCTTGATCGAACCGAGGTGATCGAGTAGATCATCTTTCCTCTCCTTCGTCCCATTTCCTCGGCCGGGCGCGTCTTCTCTCTCAATTCGCGCCGGGGTCGATAATCGATGTTGGCTGATCGTTGGAATCTCCGGCGGCTGATCCTTCTAATTGGAAGGCGCCGCAATCATCGTTCGCTGATCGCAATGATAGGTGAGGAGCGCGATACCACCGCGGACGCGCACCGCATCGATTCAGCGCAAAGCGATTATTCTTCATTACCGATCCCTCAGACCGATAATCATTCAATCTATGAGAGAGATTACGAACCCGCGCTCCGCGCGGAACAAACTGATTGTGTCGATCTTCATCGCGCTTGGTCTCGGGCGGTTGGTTCTCGCCGCCGACGAACCGACGCAAGTGCCGGCGCCGATTCCCACGGCCGACGCGCCGAAATCTCCCGCGATTTCCAGGGAGGACGAGATCCTCTCCGAACTCAAGAAGCTGCGGGAACAGTCGAAAATCATCGAGGATCTGAAATCCGAAGTGTCGAGCCTGCGTCGCGTTCAACAAGCACAAAATCAGGAGATCGAGCGGCTGCGCGCCGGGGTCGGCGCTCAGGTTCCTCCAATCCCCGTTCAACCGTCTCCACCGATTTACGGACCGCCGACTCCGAGCCCGCGCGGCAATCCCGCCAATGTTGGGCAAATGAATCCCGCTCTGGCTGCGCCCCGAAGCGACGCCGCGGCGATCGGCGCCGCCGGAGCACGCGATAACGTCGCCCAGCCCGACACCTTGCCCCCTTCGTGGGGGCCGCGGTATTCAAACCTGCGCGCGCGATTCGGTCCCGGTTTCGTGCTCGACACCGAGGATCAGGAATTCACCCTGCAATTTCATAACGAGACACAGGTTGACATGCGTATATTCGGCGGGGCGCCGACGGCGTTTCCCAGCAGCGGGCTCTACGTTCCGAGACAACGCTTTTACTTCATGGGTTGGCTCACCAGGCCGATCGAATACTACGCGTCGATCAACGGCTTCTTCGGCGATTTCAACGTCCTCGACGCGTTCATTAATTTTCACTACGATGATCGGTTGATGATTAAGGTCGGTCGTTTCAAGCCGCCGTTCCCTTATGAGTTCTACGGCCAATCGAACCAGGACATGATGGCGCCCGAACGGTCGCTTTTCGCCATGAATTTCGGACCCGGCCGCCAAGTCGGAGCGATGGCGTGGGGAGAAGTGTTCAAGAAAAAGCTCAATTACGGCGTTGCGATCGTTAACGGTCAACGCAATTCTTATGTTGATTACAACGCCGGAAAAGACGTGATGGCGCTGGTTAATTTCAAACCGTTTCTCGATACGGAAAAGTATCCATTTATGAAGTTTTGGAGCATCGGCGGCGCGGTCGATTTTGGAATCGAGGACAACCCTTTGATTCCCAACGGACTCTACACCGCGACGACCTTCCCGACGAATTCCCCGAACGCTCTCCGAGCCTCGCCCACATTCCTTTTATTCAACAACAACGTCGTCGAACGAGGAACCCGCGCGCTCTGGTCGCTTAATACGACCTATTTTTATAATCACTTATCGGTTCTATTGGGTTGGAACAGCGGGATCGACAGTTACGGAATCGCTTCAAACAAGTTTAACGTCGGTTTGCCGATCGAATCGGGGTTGGTTCAAGCGGGCTATTTCATCACGGGAGAAAAAGTCGAGGGACGAACCCAGGTCATGCCGCTCAAGCCTTTCGACCTCCGCAAACGCTATTTCGGCCTCGGCGCGGTCGAGTTGACCGCGCGGTGGTGCGATCTCTCAGTCGGCAAACAGGTCTTTCAATACGGTCTCGCCGACCCCAACCTCTGGAGCAATTCGGCTCAAATGACCGACGTCGGATGGAACTGGTACTTGAATCAATTCACCAAGATCTACTTTGATTGGCAACATGCGATGTACGGAAACCCCGTCACCAACGGCTTCGACGGCCTTCGGCACGCGAGCAGCGACCTGTTTTGGATTCGGATGCAGATCTATTTCTAAACTGTATAAAAAGGATTATGAAAATGTTTATATTCAATTGGTTGCGATCGTCGTCGTCGGCGCCGCGCTTGACGCGAACCCGCGGATTCATAGACTGGGGTCGAAGTCGTTCGTTTGGGACGGCTGAAAGCTCTCGGCGCCGCGGAGGATCGGCTTTTGCACCCGTTTCGACTTCAAGCCATGCCCGTGATGCTCGGCGTGCTCGCCGTGCTCGCGGTCGCGTATCGCTATTATAGCGCGTTCCTCGCCGCCAAAGTCGCGGCGCTCGACGACTCGCGTCCCACCCCGGCGCATCGGCTCAACGACGGTCAAAATTATCATCCCACGAATCGCTGGGTTCTCTTCGGCCACCATTTCGCGGCGATCTCGGGCGCCGGGCCGTTGATCGGTCCGGTGCTGGCGATCCAGTTCGGCTACCTTCCCGGCTTGATCTGGCTCGTCGTCGGCGTTTGTCTCGCGGGCGCGGTGCAGGACATGATGGTTCTCTTCGCGTCGACGCGGGGGGACGGCCGCAGCCTAGCCGCGATCGCTCGGAACGAAATCGGACCCGTCGCCGGAACCGCGACGGCGCTCGCGATTCTGTATATCGTCGTCGTCGCGCTCGCGGGTCTCGGCATCGTCGTCGTCAAGGCGCTCGGCGGTGAAGAGGTGCCGATTCCAAAAGGATCCATTCTCGTTTATCCAAACGACGCGTCGGTGAATAAAAGAATCTACCCCGACGGCACGCGAATTTACGAGGTTCCTCCTCGATCGAAAATTCATCATCCGAGCGATGTATCTCAATCCGACGTGATCGAGGAGGGTTTTGATCTGACGATCACGGGTTGGGGTTCGCTCGTCACCAAGAAGACCGAGAAGCTCACGGGGCTCGAGGTTCCCGCGGGCGCGAAACGGATGATTAAAGGATCATCTTGGGGGACGTTTACGATTGCGTGCACGATCCCGATCGCGCTCGCGGTCGGCTGGTATATGTATCGATTGCGCAAGGGGAAGGTCGTCGAGGCGTCGCTGTTGGGGGGAGTCGGCGTGATCCTCGCGACGGTCGTGGGAGCGAGCGCCCCCGGTTCA
>JAKBCQ010000575.1 GCA_021807585.1 Planctomycetota bacterium
CGAGGCGATGGTTGTGTTATCGAAAACCGCCGATCCCGAGTTGATCGGCGTGTTCACTTCGCAGATCGAGAATCCTCGTCAGTTGATTGGCGTGAAGATGTTGGCGGCGCACGGGATCACGCGGATGACGAATCGCGGTCAACGGTTGACGATCAATCCTCAAGAGAGTATTCGCGCGGCGAAGGCGTTGACTTCGTTTTTGCAAACCGAAAAAGAGACCGTCTGGTTCGCTCAGCTTCGGGCTCTTGAGGCGTTGGGATCGTTACGGTTTTCGGCGGTTCCGTTGCAGGGGCAAGGCAAGGCCGAGATGGCGAATGAGGCGATGCGATATGTCGCCGATTCGGGCGTCCGATTGGAGGTGCGCGCGATGGCGTGCTGGGCGCTCGGCTGGATGCGGTTTACGACGCAAGACAAGCCGAATTTCGATCTGATCGCGCGTGGAATCGGCGAGGTGACCGCCGATATTGGTCGGATGATGTTGCGGGCCGACGACGATCACGTCCGAGGGTTACTGGGCATTATCGTCACCGAGATACTCCCCGCGTTTACGGGCAGCGCGAACGTCGCCGATTCGGGCCTGTTCAATTCGGCCAAGAACACGTCGTCGACGAAGACGCTTACCGAAGTGTATCAACAAATCAAATCCTTGGGATTGGTGGCGCGGAAATTGATGCTGGTTCCGCGAACGAATCCCAAGTTGATGAAAGACACGCGCGACGAACTCGAGGGTCAGGTGAACACATTGCGTGATTTGCTCGCCAAGATCGCGCCCAAAGACAATCATTTGACTCCGGCGGGGCCGACGTTTCAGTTCGGCGGTCCGGCCGAGGCTGGAGTCGCGAGTTCGGTTCGGCCTCGTGAGTGACGCGTCGTGGACCGTGGTGCGGGTCGACGAGATCCGCGATTACTCTCGGATCAACGTCGAGGTCTCTCGGTTGTTTGAATCGGGAGCTTCGCGGATTCGTCTGGCGCGGTGCGGCGGGCAACGGCTTTTGCTCTTCGGCCTGCGCGGTCGTGGGGATTGTTTGATCGAGGTTGAAGGGGATGTCGGTCCCGAATTTGCCGCCGAACTGGACGCGGCCGATGTGCGGGTTTACGTTAGAGGATCGGTCGCCGACGGAGTCGCTCGGGGGATGAGGAGCGGCGCGGTTCTTGTCGCCGGGAATGCCGGAGATGTTGCGGGCTACGCGATGGCGGGAGGAACTTTGGCGATCGCGGGTTGGGCGGGGCGCCGCGTCGGTCTTGATATGACGGGTGGACTGATCGCGATTTGTGGCGGAACGGGGGGGCTCGTCGGCGAACGGCGGCGTGGGGGAACGATTGAAGTCGCGGGAGCGATCGACTCCGCCGCGATCGGCGGTCGATTTCCGGTCGCATGGATCCGCGAAACTCCGTGGGGGGAAGCGAACGCCGCGGGGGCGCGCGGGAGGTCGAATTGAACGATCGAACGAACATTCGCATCGATTCGCGTTTCCGCACCGGCGCATTGATGCGTGTCGCTTGTTGGATTGCACCGATTTTGAACTTTGGATGTTCGGAGGAGCTCGGTCGGGTTTCGGCTCCCACGGCGCGGGTTTCGGGACGGGTCGTTTATCAAGGGAGGGGCGTCGAGGGGGGGTGGATCGAGCTGATTCCGGTCGACGGGACGACGGGTACGTTGCGGACGGCGCCGCTCGGTCGCGACGGTCGTTTCGAGATCGCCGGGGTCGCGGTGGGCAGGAACGCGATACGTCTGGTTCATCCGCCGATGACGATGTTCGGCCGAACGGTGACGATCGCCCGCGACGAGCCGCCGCTTCGGATTGATATGAACGAAGAAGTGCGTGAGTATATAAAAACCTCAAAGAAACCTTCTTACTCGATAAGATCATGGCCTCCATCGGCTCGGGGATCGATTCGGACGTCCGAATCTTTGTGACGATTCGCCGCGCCGACGGGACGATCGGGGTCGACGCTCCGATCGACGCGATCGCCGCGGCGATCGCCGATCCCGCGTCGTCGACTTGGGTCGACGTCGTCGATCCGACTCCCGTCAAGAACGGCTCGGGGGGGACGACCGACCTTGGGGTCGAATCGCTTTTTCGCGAGGTGTTCGGTTTTCATCTCCTTGCGATCGACGATGCGCTCCGCGAGGAACACGTTCCCAAGCTCGACGATTGGGGCGATTATCTGTTCCTCGTCTTGCAGTCGGTCGATTTCGACGCGGCGTCGAATCGGATCAATCTGCATGAGATCGACGTGTTTCTTGGATCAAATTATTTGATCACATACCGATCCGCGCCGATTCCCGCGATCGAACGGACGCGGCGCGACGTCGCGGTCCGTTCCGACGTGCGGTTTGATAAGGGTTGCGATCATGTTTTGTATTTAATCATGGATAATCTCGCCGACGATTTCATGTCGGTTCTGGTATCGATGGACGACGTCGTCGACATGATTCAGGACGAGGTGTTGCGCGGGCCGACGCGGCGGACTTTGCGGCGGATTCTTTGGATCAAGCGGGCGGCGCTGCGGTTGCATCGGAGTCTTTCGCCGCAACGCGAGGTTCTCAATCGGCTGGCGAGGGACGCGTATTCTCAGATCGACGCGCGCGATCGCGTCTATTTTCGAGATGTGTACGATCATCATGTGCGTCTTCATGATAATGTTGAGACGTTGCGCGATCTGATCTCGAGCGCGCTCGAAACGTACCTTTCGGCGCTCTCGAACCGGACGAACGACGTGATGAAGATCCTTACGATCGTGACGGTGATGTTCATGCCGATGTCGACCTTGTTCGGCTTCTTCGGCATGAACTTCTTCGCCGAGAACCTGGCGCTGCGCAACCGCCTGCCGTCCCAGGCGCTCTTCTGGGGGTCGCTCGCCGTGACGATCGTCACGCCCGTCGCGATCGGGCTTTGGGCGCGCTGGAAAGGCTGGATATAAACGCATTATCTCATGATTATTCTCAATTTATTATACATCTGGAATTCATTATGAAATATCCCAAATGGCGGTCGGCGCCGCACGATCCCGACCGGATCGCCGCGCTTGGGCGCGACGCGCGGATCTCTCCTCTGTTGGCTCAATTGTTGCTGAATCGAGGGATCGGCGACGCCGATTCGGCGACCCGGTTTCTCGAGGCCAGGATGTCGTCGTTGCACGATCCCGAAAGCCTTCCGGGGGTTGTCGAGGCGGCCGAGCGGATCGTCGCCGCGGCGCGTGATCGGCGAAAGATCGTGATCTACGGCGATTACGATGTCGACGGGGTGTGCGGCGTGAGCGTCCTCTGGGCGTGTTTGAAGCTCTCAGGGGTTGAAGACGACGCACTGGAGTTTCACATCCCGCACCGGATCGACGAGGGTTACGGGCTCAACGCCGAAACGATTAAAAAGCTTGTCGAAGAGCGCGGCGTCGAGTTGATCGTCACGGTTGATTGCGGGATCTCGGCGGTCGCCGAGGCCGATTACGCCAGGGAACTCGGCGTCGAGTTGATCATCACCGAT
>JAKBCQ010000576.1 GCA_021807585.1 Planctomycetota bacterium
GGGCTTCGATCTCGGCGAACGTCGCGCAAATCGACCTGGGAGGATATCCCAAGGGACGCGTCAAGCCCGGAGGAGCGATTGATCACTTGTTTGAGCGTTACCCCAACTTATGGGGCGATCTTTCGGCGGGATCGGGAGCGAACGCGCTCTCAAGAGACGATCAATTCGCTCGGGATTTCCTCATCCGCCGCGCCGATCGCTTGCTCTTCGGCACCGATTACCTCAAACCCGGTCAAGACGTCCCCCAGTTCGACGTCCTGGCTCGAATCGACCTTCCCGGCGCGATTCGAGCCAAAATCGAACGCGAGAACGCCGCCAAACTCCTTGGCGTGAAAATCGAATAACGATTCAAGAATTTGTATATTTATATCGTTCGCCCCCGCGCGTCATTCCCGCCGAGATCGATCATGAATCGAAACATATTTTTCGCCTTTTTAATCTTGATTGGTTTATCATTGTTCGATCGAGCCGTCGGTAACGTCGCCGACGACGAACCGGCTCGCGATACCAAATCGATTCCCGCTGCGGAGATCGCCCCGGCGCGCGGTTCGATGAGGATCCCGGGCAAGTCGGTCGTTGAGGCGCTCGCGTCGATGCGGATTCATCGCGGCTTTTCGCTCGAAGTCGCCGCCTCCGAGCCCGAGGTCGCCGATCCCGTCGCGGTCGACGAAGACGAGAACGGTCGCCTCTACGTCGTCGAGATGCGCGGATATCCATTTCCTGAAACGAAGCCGACCGGCGGAGTGCGTTTGCTCGATGATCGCGACGGCGACGGTCGATACGAAACGAGTCAACCGTTCCTGGACGGATTGTCGTGGCCCACTTCGGTCGTCGTTTACGACGGAGGCGTTTTCATCGCCGCCGCGCCCGATATCCTTTACGCCAAAGATCGCGACGGCGATGGAATTGCCGATGTACATAAAAAGGTTTATACGGGATTCGGAACCCAAAATGTTCAAGGATTGCTGAATGGTTTATTATGGGGACACGACGGATGGATTTACGGGGTGTCGGGCGGGAACGGCGGCGAAATCCGCGATCTTGCGCACCCCGATCGTCCCCCCGTTTCGGTTCGAGGTCGTGATTTTCGCTTCAAGCCCGACGGATCGGCGTTCGAGGCGATCTCGGGAGGGGGGCAATTCGGTCACGCGTTCGATGATCGCGGACGACGCTTCACGTGCAATAATAGCAATCATATCCGGATGATAACGATTGAAGCCCGCGACGCGGCGCGGAATCCCGCGTTCACATCGATCGGGGTGATCGCCGATATCGCGGTCGAAGGGGGCGCCGCGCCCGTTTTTCGGATCAGCGCCGCCGAGCCGTGGCGCGTCGTCCGTACACGCGAACGCGCCGCCGATCCCGCATTCGCCAAACGCTTGCCCCCCACCGAACTCGTCGCGACCGGGTTCTTCACATCGGCGACCGGAGTGACGATCTATCGCGGATCGGCGTTTCCCGAGAGTTACCGGGGAAACGCATTTATCGGAGACGTCGGCGGAAATCTGGTTCATCGTAAAATCATCGAACCCGCGGGAGCGATTCCCGCGGCGCGTCGAGCCGACCCCGGCGTCGAATTTCTCGCATCAACCGATAATTGGTTTCGACCCGTGAATTTTTATAACGCATCAGATGGGACTTTGTATGTAATCGACATGTATCGCGAGACGATCGAGCATCCTGAATCAATCCCCGAGCCGATTAAAAAACATCTTGACCTGACGAGCGGACGCGATCGCGGACGGATTTACAGGATCGTTCCCGACGGATTCCGCCATCCCGCGCCGCTTCGGCTCGGGTCGGCCGACGCCGCCCTACTCGTCGACATGCTGGGCGATCCGAACGGAAGGCGACGCGAAATCGCCAGGCGACTCTTAACCGAACGCAGCGACCCCGCGACGATTCCAATGCTGCGTAAAGCGTTGCGCATTCGTAATAACGCAATCGCACGCATTGAATCCATTTGGCTTTTAGATGTGTTTAACGGATTGATTCCAGATGATTTGATTTCCACACTCGATGATTCCGACGAACTCGTTCGCGAGCAGGCTGTTATCCTTGCGCGCAAGTTCGCGACGAGCGACGTTCGCGTGCGACGATCGCTTTTGAAGACCGCCCTGGACGCCGACGCGTCGGTTCGTTTCCAGGCGGCGCTCTCGATCGGCGATCTCGAGGGAACCGACGCTGTCGAAGCGCTCGCGCGAATCGCGATTCAAGCCGGCGACGATGCGTGGACCCGAACGGCGATCCAAACCGGCCTCAAGCGACGAGCCGATACATTTTTATTCGCCTTAATTAAGCATGACTCCAAATGGATGAACTCTCCCGCCGGGTTACGCCTCGCCGGGGAATGCTGTTCGCTGATCGGCTTCGAAGGCGATCCCCGCACGATCGTTGGGACGCTTGAGCGGATTCAAGCGAATCCCGCGTTATCGTCGCGATTGACGCTTGAGATCGCCGAGGGATTGAATCGAGGCGCCGCAAGAGCGGGGGGATCGCTACGTGCGATCGTCGATCGTGAGGATCGACATTTATTAGAACCAATGATCAAACAAGCGGTTCATTTTTTAAAAATAGCCGAATCTGAAACGGATTTATTATCGGCGTTGCGGACGATCGCATTCGCTCCCTCCGAGACGGTTTTGGCCGAAGTTCCCCGGCTCATTGACGCCTCGCGTTCGATCGACGTTCAACTCGAGGCGATCCGAATCTTGGGTCGAGAGCGCGATCCGAGCGTCGCCTCGATTCTGATCGAGCGCGAGCCGGCTCTCAGTCCCGCGGTGCGTCGCGAGGCGTTGGAGACGCTGTTCGCGAGGAAGGAGCGGATCGTTTCACTGCTTGATGCGATCGAAATGAAACGGATCGCCGCGGCCGAGATCGATCCGACGCGGCGACGATCGCTCCGCGAGCACGCCGATCAGGCGATTCGAACGCGCGCCGCCAAGCTGTTCGAACCCGCAACCCGCGACGCTCGTTTGAAAGCGATCGCATCCTACCGCGACGCTCTCTCGCTTCCCGCCGATTCGAAACGGGGGCGTCTAGTGTTCATGAAAGTGTGTTCGACATGTCATAAATCACAAGGAGAAGGAAAGGACGTCGGTCCCGATCTGGCGACGGTCGCGGCGCGATCGGGAGACGATCTATTGATTCACATCCTCGATCCGAATCGCGAAGTCGCACCGGTATATCTCAATTACACGGTTGCGACGACCGACGGGGTCGTGATCACGGGGATCATCGCCGCCGAATCGCCGGGCTCGATCACGCTCAGACGAGCCGAGGGGGTTCGCGACGAAATCCCTCGATCGCGGATCGCCGAGATCAGGTCGTCGGGCGTATCGCTGATGCCCGAGGGGCTCGAGAAAGACGTCTCGAAGAGCGATCTCGCCGACCTGATCGCATTTATCCGCGGTGGATCAAAATCCGATACCGCCGATTCGAAGTAACCGACGGCGTTTCAACGGCGATTATGTTCATGATTGGG
>JAKBCQ010000577.1 GCA_021807585.1 Planctomycetota bacterium
GAACGACGTAATTGCTGCTCTCGCCGCTCGAGGATATCAAACGCTTGCGCAGGTTGGATCGGGACATTTCCGGGTCGATCTCGCGGTCGTCGATCCCGACCGTCCCGGACGATATTTGCTCGCGATTGAATGCGACGGAGCAAATTATCAAACCGCGCGATCGGCGCGCGACCGTGATCGTCTGAGGGTCCAGGTGCTTGAAGGGCTGGGGTGGACGATCGAGCGGGTTTGGAGCGTTGATTGGTTCCGCGATCCGCACGCCCAAATCGAACGGTTGATCGCGGCGATCGAGGCGGCGAGAGCGCACGCCGCCGCACTCGATCGTGCACTCGCGGCGGCCGAAGCCGAAACCGAGTCGAAGAAGCGCGAGGAACGGTCGGCGGGTGCTACGGACGACGAACCTCAAGGCGAGATCGACGCCGATGATCCCCCGATCGACCAGGAATCCAAGGCGAACGGCGATGAGTCGCCCGACGATCCGGGCGATAATCTCTCCGGCGACGACGATTCGTCGGATCGAAGAGATTATCAAGTAGCCAAACTGACAATCGATTATGATTCGAAGAGTTTACCTCAAGCTCCGGTCGCGATGATTGCGAAGTGGGTTGCGAGCGTCGTCGAGGTCGAAGCTCCCGTGGCGCGGAGCGAGGTGATGCGCCGGATCGCCGACGCGGCGGGGGTGAAGCGGATCGGCGCACGGATCGAGGAAGCGATCGGTCGCGGGATCGATCACGCGGTCGGTCGCGGCATGATCGTACGCGCGAAGGAGTTCTTATCGGTCGCGAGTTCGACATCGATCGTCCCTCGGAACCGATCGAGGCTTCCCGCGGCGATGCGCAGGTTCGATCTGGTGTCGCCTTCGGAGATCGAGGCGGCGATTCTCGCGGTCGTCGAGCGATCTTTCGGGAGCACCGCCGAAGAGATCCCCGCGCAAGCGAGCAAGCTTCTCGGTTTCACGCGACTGACCGACGAGAATCGAGACAAATTCGAGGCGATCCTCGCCGCGCTCGTCGCCGCGGGACGACTCGACCAAAGAGGAAATCATTTACATATTAATAATATATGAAAGGATCTGTAAATAAAAAGATTGTCGTGCGAGCATGCTTCGATCGCGGCGATGCGCGACGTTGGAAGTCGTTTTTGAATCGACGAACGACCCGCGATTTCGCCGTATGCGATCGAGGAACAGGGGTCGAATAAGTTTGCTTCGATGCGTCGCGCGGCGTATGCATGTTCGCGTTCTTTCCTGATTGACGCTGGATGGAATTCAACCGCCGACGAGACCGAACGAGTCGGATGGGGCGGGGCGAGAGTCCTCGCCGAGCGATGCGCCGGACCCGCCGAACAATGTTTAACCTCACGGTTGCTTTTGTCGCGTTGATTATATAGAATCGGTTCGTGTCGCGGCGTTTGACGCGTCGGGTCGAACTTGATCGGCCCTACGGTCGATTTGGTTCGATACGATCGAGCCGGTCGATTCGCCTCGATCGCCCCCGCCTTCCGGCTCGGCGCCCCTTACGCCCGCCTCGACGAACTACGTTTTCATGAGGGTGAGCTTTATGCGTTTACGAATCGTGCTTCGGGTGGCCGCGGCGGTTTTCGCGGTTGCGCTCGCCTTCGGCGATCGAACCGCCGCCGCCTCGCCGAACGACAAGCCCGCGGTCGATCCCAACGCTCCCGTCAGCTTTTATAAGCAAGTGCTGCCGATTTTGCAGCGGAAATGCCAGGGATGTCATCAACCCGCCAAGATGAACGGCAAGCTGATGCTCACTACGTTTGAGTCGATCCGCAAAGGTGGATCGGCGGGCGAGGGATTCGTTCCCGGCAAACCCGAGGAAAGCGAACTTGTCGAACAAATCTCGGGCGCGAAGCCCGCGATGCCTTCGAACAGCCCGCCGTTACCCGCGGACGAGGTTGCGATGATTGCTCGGTGGATCCTTCAGGGCGCGAAAGACGACACGCCCCCGCGCGCCAAAGATCTGATCGACGCCGATCACCCTCCCGTTTACGCCGCTCCTCCTTTAATCACGGCGCTCGCTTTCAGTCCCGACGGAAAGTCGCTCGCTGTTTCGGGATATCGAGAGATTTTGATTCATAAGGCCGATGGATCGGGGCTCGAGAAGCGATTGATCGGCGAGGCGCAGCGGATCGAGGCGCTTGTTTATTCGTCCGACGGAGCGATTTTGGCGTGCGTCGGCGGGTCGCCGGGGCGATTCGGCGAGGTCCAGTTTTGGGACGCGAAAACATATAAGTTGAGAGGGGCGGTACGGTCGAGTTACGACACGTTGTACGGAGGCGCTTTTACCCCCGATGGATCGAAGTTCGCTTTCGGTTGCGCCGATAATTCGGCGCGTGTCGTCGAGGTCAAATCGGGGCGCGAGACGTTGAGGATCGATCATCACGCCGACTGGGTGTTCGGGACGACCTTCTCACTTGACGGTAAGCATTTAATCACGTTGGGGCGCGACGGCGCACTCAAATTGACCGAGGCCGCGACGGGTTCGTTCATCGACGATATCGGCAAGAATTACGGCGAGCTCAAGGTGTTGGCTCGACATCCCAAAGACAACCAGGTGGTGATCGGCGGCGACGAACGGATTCCTCGTTTATATAAGATTTTTCGCACTCAGGCTCGGGATATGAATTATACGGATTTCAATTTGATCCGCGCGTTTGAGACCCAACCGGGACCGATCTCGGCGGTCGCTTTCGCGCCCGACGGCGGCTCGATCGGGGTCGGCGGCGTGGGAGGCGAGGTTCGGATTTATCAGCTTTCCGACGGCGTTCGCCGGCAAACGCTTGCGGGACACGAAGGGGGCGTTTACGCGATCGCGTTCGCTCCCGACGGCAAATCCGTCGCGACGGGGGGATTTGACGGCTCGGTCCGGCTCTTCGACGTCGCGTCGGGTAAACTTCAAAAAGCGTTCGTCCCGGTCCAGATCGATAAACCCCGCACGATTGCACACGCGTCGAATTGATTGAAAACGCTTGGGGTCGAAGCTCCCTGGATTCTTATGATGAATAAATGTAATGATTATTTTGATTTGATGCAAGCCGAGCGAAGGCCGGCGGGGCCGGGTTCGGTTTGGCTCGCGATCATGATTTTTGCGAATGCGACGATCGCTTACGGCGCTCCTCCGGTTCTTTCAAGCGTTCAACCGCGCGGTTTTCCTCGCGGAACGCCGACGACGATTGTTCTTACCGGCGAGGCGATCGGTCGCGGCGATGTGGAAATCCTCACGAACCTTCCCGGTACGATCGGTGCGATCAAAGTGGAGGATCCCAATAAAATCAGCTTTCCGCTGATCACTCCGGCGACCGCGGCGACGGGTTATTATTCGATTCAGGCGAGGACGGTGGACGGACTGACGGGTCGAATGATGATCGTCCTGGGGGATCGGCCCGAGATCGGCGAACGCGAGCCGAACGACGAATTTCCCGCGGCTCAGCCCGTCACACCTCCGCTGACGATCGT
>JAKBCQ010000578.1 GCA_021807585.1 Planctomycetota bacterium
ATTATTAGACATTATCATTCGATTCGCGTCGATGCGGCGGTTTCGATGAAACGTGTGCGTCGGTTCGTTTCGTCGTTGTTCGCACTCGCCGCGGCGAGATCGGGTTGGTCGATTCGCGTGGGTTTGTGGTAAGATCTCGCCGCCGACGGATCGGGAACTTTTGTGGTAAGGAGGCCGAGCGATGCGGAGGGTCGTGTGGTGCGTGGTGGGGACTCGCCCCGAGGCGATCAAGCTCGCTCCGCTCGTCTCGCGGCTTCGCCGCGAGGGAAATCGGCTCGACACGCGATTGATCGCGACGGGGCAGCATCGCGAGCTTCTCGATCGCGCCCTGGCCGATTTTGATCTCCACGCCGATTTCGACCTCGACGTGATGAAGCCGAGCCAAACGCTCGCCGACGTTCTAGCCGCGGGGGTTGTGGGGCTCGATCGTTTGATCGCGGCCGATCGACCCGATCTGATTATTGGACAAGGGGATACGACATCGGTTTTGGCCGCGGCGACGGCGGCGTTTTATCGAGGCGTGCCGTTCGCTCATGTGGAGGCGGGATTGCGCACGGGCGATCGGAGCGCGCCGTTCCCCGAAGAGATGAATCGCGTTTTGGTTGGTCGTTTGGCGACGTTGCATTTCGCTCCAACGCATCAAGCGGTTGAGAATCTTTTGCGCGAAGGCGTCGCTCGGTCGTCGATCGTATTGACCGGGAACACCGTCGTCGACGCGGTTTGGTCGCTCGACTCTCGCGCGACGCGATTACCGATGGAACCCCCGACCAAATCATATGTACTTGTCACGGCGCATCGACGTGAACATCAAGGCGAATATTTGGATCGGGTTTGCTCGGCGCTCGTCGAATTGACGCGTCTCCGCGTCGATTTGAGCGTCGTTCTGCCGGTTCACCCCAATCCCGCGGTGCGGGGGGCGTTGATCGATCGATTGCGCGATCGCGAGCGGATTCTTTTGATCGATCCCGTGGGTTACGCCGATTTTGTGGCTTTGATGCGGGGATCGCGGTTGATCGTCACCGATTCGGGAGGCGTGCAGGAGGAGGCGCCGGCGATCGGCAAGCGTGTGATCGTGATTCGTGATCGAACCGAGCGTGCCGAGGGATTCGGAACGGGGTTTGTGAAACTAGTGGGGTGCGATCGCGACGCACTCATCGCCGCGGTCGACGACTTGTGGGAACGGCCCGAGGAAACGTCGGCGAGAATTGGACCGGGTCGGTTCGCCAATCCTTACGGCGACGGCTGGGCTTCGGAGCGGATTGCGCGATCGGTACTAAACTTATTGGGGATCGAACCCGAATCCGCCCCGACGGGGTTTCATGCAACGTGGGACGAACGCCGGGGCGAGACGAGCGGGATCTCGAGTTTGGGATCGGCGTATGTTGAAACGGTGGCGTCGAACGGTTAGTCGTCGGCGGTTTCCGCGGGTTGAAAGTGGTCGAGCGATCGGCGTGGGAACCGGGGTGTATCGTTCGCTCGGCCTGTATAATATTTTACATCAAGCGAGCGCGGCATGGTGAAACGTCTCTTATCGCCGGAATCAAGAAACATGATCGAGCCCCGATCGTCCCGATTTTGGCAATCGGCATTGCGCAGCGGATTGATTGACGCCGAGAAATTGCAGTCGTGTTGGGATCTCATTCCCGAGGCGAAGCGTACCGAAGACGCGATCGATCGTCGACTCGCTCGCCAAACCGTCGAGTCGGGCCATCTTACGCTTTGGCAGGCGCAGCAATTGATGAGCGGGCGGGTGGCGGGGTTTCAGATTGATAAATATATTCTTTTAAGTTTAATTGGCCAAGGAGGGATGGGTCGAGTTTATCTGGCGCGTGATACGCGATTAAATCGGCGGGTGGCGATCAAGGTTCTTTCGCCCGAGCGGACGAACAATCCGCGTGCGATCGCGCGGTTTCAGCGTGAGGCGCGGGTTGGCGCTCAGCTTCAGCACGAGCATTTGGTGCGGATTTACGACGAGGGGGAGGCGAACGGTCGTTGTTATCTGGTGATGGAATTTATCGAGGGGAAAACGATCGGGCAGATGATCAATGAGTCGGGTCCGTTTTCGGGTTCGGCCGCGTCGCGTCTCGTTCAGCAGGTTGCGCTCGGGCTTGAGCACGCTCGGCAAAAAGACTTGATCCACCGCGACGTCAACCCGTGGAATATTCTCGTGACTCCCGAGGGGGTCGCCAAGTTGACCGACCTCGGGTTGGCCATCGATCTGGGCGAGGACGCAGCCGTCACCCGCGACGGCGCAACGGTAGGTACGTTTGATTATATTTCTCCAGAACAGGCGCGACATTCGCACAACGTCGACACCCGCAGCGATATTTATTCGTTAGGCTGTACAATCTATCATATGATAGCGGGGCAGGTTCCGTTTCCCGTCGCGAGTCTTCCCGAGAAGTTGTATTCGCATCAGGTTACCGAGCCCGAACCCTTGGGCAAGATTGTTCCCGACGTACCGCCGGGGCTTGAACGCGTCGTGGCGAAAATGTTGATGAAAGATCCCGCGAAGCGATTTTCCACTCCCAAAGACGTCGCACGCGCGCTCGAACCGTTCATCGAGGCGCTCGATACGCCCGACGTCGGTCGGAAGAGCGCGACCGGGACGGTGACCGTCGAGAGCGCAGCGCTTCCCCCGGCGGGGCCCGCGCTGTTCGTCGCGCCTCCGCCGACCGCCGTCGAAACCGGAGGTACAAATCCGTTAGCGTTTTTAAATATTGATTTTAATAAGCCGATCGATACGCCTCTCCCCGTCGCCGATTCGCGACCGATTCCCGCAGAGTTGAGGTCGAGCAGCGGCGAACTTCAATCGTCCGATACGTCCCGCGGCTTCAAGGAATCCGATTCATCCAAGACTCCGGCGGTCACCGAAACCGTTGGTTCGAAGCCCGCCTCACGCTCGGCGACGAATGTGGAGTCGCCAAAAGCCGAACCCGTCGCTCCGGTCCGCGATCCCGCGGATTTTGTTTGGCCGACCGAAATCGGTCTCGATACCCCCGCGAAGACGAGCGGCGGCGTCGGCGTTTCACCATTTCTCTCGCTCAATATTGATTCGGGTCCGAAACACGAAGCCGCGGTCGTCGGGGGATCGAGTTCGACCTCAGCGTCGAAACGCGCCGCGACCGACGCGGGCTCGCCTTCGGCGTCGGGCTCTCGCGGCAAGGATAAGCCAAAAGCCCAAACGCCCGCTCCCGCCGCCGATCAAGAACCGGTCGAAGACGAAAAGGTCGAAACCCCGGCTCGCCAAGCCGCCAAGTCTGAATTCGATCCCGAGCGAGCCGCGCGGATGCGACAAACGCTCATTTACGCGGGTTCCGCGGTCGCGGTCCTCGTGCTGATTGTCGGTTTAATCGTCGCGATGCAATCGTGGCGATCGATCGATAAACCCGTCGATCTCACGTCCAACCTGCGGAAAATCCAGCAAGAAGACGACGAACCCAAAGGACCGCCTCCCAAGCTCGCGATCCGCTTC
>JAKBCQ010000579.1 GCA_021807585.1 Planctomycetota bacterium
GGGATGACCATCGTCGGTTTGACGAGCGCGATTCCGAGCAAAAGCCCCGCGACGATTTCGCGTTTCGATCGGACCGCCTCGATCGCGAGCAACACGAGAAGCGTGGGGATCAGGTGGAATTGTCCCATTCCGATTCCAAGACGCGTCGGCTTGGCGGCGATGATCGTGAGCACGACCGCGATTTGGAGCGTCCCCGGCCAATCCTCGCCCCATAAAACGAGCACCGAGCGGCACACCGCGCACAACGCGGCGAGATTGAGCGCCAGCCAAAAGATACGCAATGCAAGCGGGTTAAACGGAGCGATCAGCGGGCTGAGAACGAGCGGCGCCGCGGGGGGATAAGTCATATCCGGGCGAGTGTAGGGGTCTTCGCCGCGGACGAACGCGGCGACCTCGAAGACGCGCAACCCGAGATCGTCGCTCTTGCGGATCGCTTGATACGATCCCCACGCGAGCGAAAGAGCGTCGAGCGTAAGCAAAACAAATAGGCCGAGGGTGACGAGTCGGCGTCGATCCATGACGAAGTTCTCCTGGTGTTTCGAACGCGAGAATACCAGATTCGACCTCGAGCCGAAAAGACCGAAGTCGGTCGGTCGATTCTGTTAATAACATGAATACGCAATTATACTTAATTTGATCGTCGTCGGTCTCGACAATGTCGACTCCGGGCATCAAAATGACGCGATCGGTCTCCGCGCCGAAGCGAGGCCAAGGACGCTCAACCCCCCGAAGCGTAAGGCGAATTTCCGGCGTTTCTCACCCGTGATTGGAAATGTTTATGACAATGCATGATTTGATGAAGCAATTGCGCGAGGCGAATTCGAGCAAGATCGTTTTGCTCGTCGCCGACGGTTTGGGGGGCTTGCCGATCGAGCCCGGCGGCAAGACCGAGCTTGAGACGGCTAAGACGCCGAATCTCGACGCGTTTGCGACCGAAGGGACGGTTGGATTGAGCATTCCGGTGGCGCGCGGGATCGCACCCGGTTCGGGGCCGGGGCATTTGGGGCTTTTCGGTTACGATCCTCTTGAGCACCAGATCGGCCGCGGTGTGCTCGAGGCGTTGGGGGTGGGCGTTGAGGTCGGCCCGCGCGACGTTGCGATTCGCGGCAATTTTTGCACGATCGACGCCGAGGGGAAGGTGACCGATCGGCGAGCGGGCCGAATCGCGACCGAGGTTTGCGAGAAGCTTGTCGCCAAGTTGCGGTCGAAGGTGAAGATCGAGGGGGTTGAAACGCTGATCGAGCCCGTGCGCGAGTATCGTCTCGTCGTTCGGTTCCGCGGCGACGGCCTGGGCGATTGCGTTTGCGATACCGACCCGTTGTCGACGGGTTTGCACACGCTCGAACCCAAGGCGGGCGACGAAGCGTCGGCCAAAACCGCACGGATCGCCGCCGAATTTCTTCGTCAGGCCAAGGAGATTCTCAAAGATGAGCATCCAGCGAATTACTTGATGATGCGCGGGTTCGCCAAATTCCCCAAGATCGAGACGATGGAGGAGGTTTACGGGCTTCGCGCGTGCGCGATCGCGGTTTATCCGATGTATCGCGGCCTGGCGAAGCTCGTCGGGATGACGGTGATCGAGCCGGGCAAGACGATCGCCGATCAGATGGAGGTTCTCAAGGCGAACTGGAACCTTTACGACTTTTTCTTTATTCATTATAAGTACACTGATAGCACCGGTGAGGACGGTAACTTTTCCAAGAAGGTTGAGGTGATCGAGGCGCTCGACGCCGAGGTTCCCAAGATCCGTGCGCTCAATCCCGACGTTTTGATCGTGACGGGGGATCATTCGACGCCGAGCCGGCTGAAGGCGCACAGTTTTCATCCCGTTCCGTTGCTGTTCTGGGCGCCGAAGACGACGCTCGCCGACGAGGCGACGAAGTTCGGCGAACGGCCGTGCGGCCGCGGCGGACTGGGGCAAATCTTCGCCAAAGAGATCATGCCGCTGGCGATGGCGCACGCGGGGCGGCTGCAAAAATTCGGGGCGTGATCAATCCGGTGCGGAGCGCCGACGATCGCTTGGATTTGATCGCCGGGGAAGCCGATTGAACGCCGACGCCGATCCCCTCCTTGTTTGGCGGCGAGGAGGGGATGATATAATAAGACATGCATATTAACAATTCTAATATATATTGGTCGTCTGCGTGAGGCTTTGAATCGACACGCTGGTATCGGGATTTACGGCGCGTTACGCTGCAGGTGACCGATGAGCTTGAAAAGTTGAAAGCGAAGAGTTCGAGTCGACCGAGTTATTACGATGAGGCTCATCGTTATTTAACTCTTATTCCGAATGGAAATTCATCATATCGGACGCCAAGGAAAGCGGGTGTATCATGATCCCTCTCGAAACAATCCCTTCGTTTCCAAAGAAAGCGTTGGAGACGCTGAAAAAGAATTACGGGATCGATACCGCGGAGTCGTTCTATACCCACGCGATCCAAGACAATGTCGGGTTATCTCAAGCTCTTCATTTGAGCGAGGATCGGTTGGAAAAGCTTGCTTCGCTTGTCGCTCAACATCTCCCGGAAACTTTTTTGGAGAAAACCAAACGACCCTTGAGGAAACGCCCTCTGGGTTTGATCGGCAAACGGAATTAATAAAACGCGACGACGCCATCATGAAGATGGTACATGCTCAAGTATTCAAATGGGAACGATCCGTATCCGCGACCGAAAGGCGATTGCGATCCCCAGTTTCGGCCCCATGAATTCCGGAAGATGAAGACGCCTCCTCCAGGCGTGTCTTTTCGAAGTTCGTATCCGACGAGGCAAATCGCGTGCGCCCCTTGCGGATCCATACCGGGCAACGGGAGTGAGATGTAACCCGATTCGCCGACATCGGGGAAGAACCAATTCTTGTAAACGAGAACTCCGATGACGATCGGTTGATCCTCGAGAATGGAACAGATGGTTGTAAGAGACTGAATCGAGCCTGTATTTAGCGTGGAAATCGAACTCAAGCGAAATTGTTTGGCTTGATCTTCGGCGCCGTTCGGAGGCGGCCCATGTCCTACGCATGAACCTTTGCGATGATCGTATGGCCAAGTCGTATGGTAGCATGATCCCATTTGTTCGAGAACTTTGATCGCGGATTCAAGATCGGTTCCGTCTTATCCTGGGAAGTTGTCGTGTTTCTTGCATCCCCAAAAAAGAAACTCTTCAGAATGGCGAGGGGATTTGAATCCTTGATTTTTGGAAAGGTGGAACTCGAGAAGAGCCGTCGATGCGAACGAAACGCACGTTCCACGCCGACCTTGATTTCGTGAGATCGGAAAACGCTCGGGATGAAAGACGCGATCTTTCAATAATTGAGAGAGATCTCTCTTTGGCGTTGGATTCGGGATGATCGCATTGAATGATAGATCGAACGGTTGAGCGAGAAGTCCGCAGTTCCTGCTCAAAAGCTTGATCGGATGATTCGATCGTCCGCGGTCGCCGCCGCGCTCCAACCGATGCGCGATTGGATTTGGGCT
>JAKBCQ010000580.1 GCA_021807585.1 Planctomycetota bacterium
AACGTAAGCCGGGCTTGGGCGGCGATCTGTTGGGCTCATCCGCGGAGATGGTCGATATCGCCACCGAAAAGCTCAGGCTTTGGGGAATTACCCCCAAACAAATCGACGAGATCCTCACCAAAAAAAAGGCGAGCTTTGTCGTACCGATCGTCGCGCCGATTCATGGTCACGTCGTTAAGAAAAATATTGTCGAGGGTCAGTATTTGATGGAGGGAGACGCGATTTTTGAAATCGCCGATCTGAGCCGTGTGTGGGTTCAGGCGAAGGTGTACGCCGATCAGGTCGGACTCATCCGGATCGGCCAGGCGGTCGACGCCGGGATCGAAGGCTATTCGGGACTGATATTCCCGGGTACGGTCGCATTCATGCAGCCTCATCTTGACGCGACGACGCGAACGATCGACGTCCGCTTCGATCTCGACAATCCAGGTCACGTGCTGAGGCCAAACATGTTCGCGAACGTGACGATCAAGACGCCGATCGTCGACACGCCTGCGTTTCAAAAACATCATGCGATTATGAAATATGATCATGTCGGCACAATCAGCTTCAAGACCGCGGACGATCAGAAGATTTGTCCGGTTACGACGCTCAAATTGGGTTCGATGGGAGCCCCGATTCCGATTAAGCTCTCCAAGAATCGGCAAATATGGACTTGTTGTCCCGCGTGTCCTCCCAAATTCGCCAAGAATCCCGGGAAATACCTGGCTCGGCTCGAGCCGGCGCCCCAGGGGATGACGCTTGCGATCCCCGATTCCGCGGTGATCGACACCGGGAATCAGAAGATCGTTTACGTGGAAAGCGAGCCCGGCGTGTTCGATGCGCGCTCGGTGATCCTCGGTCCCCGACTCGGCGACAAGTATCCCGTGCTTGAAGGTTTGGAACCTGGCGTGCGGATCGCCGCGACGGGGGCGTTTCTCGTCGACGCCGAATCGCGACTCAATCCCGCGGCGACGGGCAGAAAGATTAAGGGCGAACCCTCCTCGGCGGCGCCCGCCATGATCGACATGGATATGTCGGAAGGTGATAAACATTCGCATCATCATTGAAAAACGAATGTAAAATTGCGTAATATTATGAAGTCAGCATGGAGATCAAAACGTGATTGAATCGATCATTGAATGGTCGGTAAAGAATCGAATTCTGGTGATTCTTTGTTCGATCGGGGTCGCGATCGCGGGAGCTCGCGCGCTGGTGACGACCCCCGTCGATGCGATCCCCGATCTTTCGGAAAATCAGGTGATCGTCTTCACCGATTGGATGGGGCGAAGTCCCCAGGAGATCGAGGATCAAATCACTTACCCCCTTTCGGTGAATCTTCAGGGCTTGGCGGGAGTGAAGGTCGTCCGATCGTCGAGCGAATTCAACTTTTCGATGATCACAATCATTTTTGACGAATCAACCGATTATTATTTCGCGCGTGAACGCGTGCTCGAACGCTTATCGATTGCTTCGACGTTTCTCCCTTCGGGCGTCACTCCTTATCTGGCGCCCGACGCGACGGCGCTTGGCCAGATTTTTTGGTATACGGTCGAGGGGAACGATCTTGATTTAAGCAAGCTTAGGTCGATACAGGATTGGTACGTCCGTTACCAGCTTAACAGCGTGCCGGGCGTCGCCGAGGTCGCGAGCGTCGGCGGTGCGCCCCGCGAGTATCAGATCGACCTCGATCCGACGAAATTGCGCGCCTATGATATCAGTTTAGGCGAGGTTTATTCCGCGGTGGCGCGGTCGAACTCTTCGGTCGGCGGTCGCGTGATTCATCAGGGAAACGCCGAGTTTTTGATTCGATCGGTGGGCTGGATCCGTTCAGTCAAGGATATTGAGAACACGGTCGTGACCGAGCGCGGCGGAACGCCGATCTTCGTAAGGCAACTTGGCGCCGTTCAGGTTGGATCGACATTTCGGCGGAGCGTGCTCGAGAAAGACGGCAAGGAGGTTGTCGGCGGGGTCGTGCTGATGCGATATGGCGAGAATCCTCTCGAGGTGACGCGGCGAGTCAAGGAAAAGATTTCATCGCTCGCGGCGGGGCTCGAATCGCAAGGCGTTCGGATCGTTCCGTTTTACGATCGGACTCCATTGATCGAGAAGGCGATCGGCACGGTGACGAACACGGTGCGCGAAGAGTTGATCGTCTGCTCGGTCGCGCTTTTGCTCGTGATGGGGCATCTGGGAGGGGCTTTCGTCGTTTCGATCAGTTTGCCGATGGCGATTTTATTCAGTTTCCTTCTTATGCGAATTTTTGGTATTCAAGCGAATATCATGAGCATGGCTGGGATTGCGATCAGCGTGGGGATCTTGATCGATCAGGCGGTGGTGATGGCGGAGAACGCGGCGCATCATTTGACGAAAAAATTCGGCCGCGAGCGAGTGCGGGGAAACATTGACACGATCGTGATCGACGCGTGCCGGACTGTCGGTCGGCCGATCTTTTTTTCGGTGATGATCACAATATTATCTTTCTTGCCGGTGTTCGCGCTCACGGGCCGCGAGGGGAAGATGTTTCATCCGCTCGCGTACGCGAAGACGTTCGCTTTGATCGGCGTGGCGATCTGTTCGATCACGCTCGTTCCGGCGCTGATTCCAATTTTTCTCAAGGGGAGGATTCGCTCCGAGGAGGAGAATTGGCTTGTGCGGACGATGATCGAGATTTTCAAGCCGATGCTCGCTTGGCTGATGGATCGACCCAAGCTCGTCGTCTGGTTGTTCGTGTGCATCGTCGGGCTTGGATATGTGGCGTCGACGAAGTTGGGACGCGAATTCATGCCTCCGCTCGACGAGGGGAGCATTCTCGACATGCCGACTTCGATTCCGCGCGTTTCGGTCGCCGAGGCGGCCGACGATCTGAAAACGCGCGACGCGATCTTGCGGGAATTCCCCGAGGTTCGGCAGGTTGTGGGAAAAGCGGGGCGAGCCGAGACCGCGACCGATCCGTCGCCGCTGGAGATGGTCGAGACGATCGTCAACCTTCGCGATCGGTCGCTTTGGACCAAGCGTAAAATCGAATTCAAAGACGCCTTGATACAAACATCCGCGGCTTTCGATATCTTATCGAAACGGGGTATTATCAAGGCGATTGAATCGTCGTCGGAGCGCGGCGTCCTCTTGAACGACGCGACGATGTCGGTTTTGGCGCACGTCGATCCGACGCTGCGCGATCTGGCGTCGCTTCGATTAGCCGAGTTCAAGCCCGAGCTCGGCAAGGCGCTGATCGGAGAAGCTATTAATCAAGTTGTTATGCGAGTGCATAAACAGTCGATAGCGCGTCTTCTCGCTCCGTCGGAACGGAGCGAGCTGATCGGGGAGTTGATCAAACCATACGGCGATCGTCTCGCCGTGGAAGTCACACATGACGATGTCGCTTCGCTTATGCGGGACGTTTCCCGCAGGCTGGTCGGACTCGGGGTTTTCCGCGATCGTGCCGATCTTCTCTCGCCGAATCCGACCGCGGTTGAAGAGATCGGTACGCTG
>JAKBCQ010000581.1 GCA_021807585.1 Planctomycetota bacterium
TGGTGGATCGAGCGGATTCGCGGAGTCGCGCGGCGGTTTGAATTGGTTCGGCTCGATCATTTCCGCGGATTCGAGGCGTATTACCGGATACCTGCGAGCGCTCCCGACGCCCGCGAGGGGAAATGGGAGAAATCGCCCGGAACGGCGCTTTTGACCGCGGCCCGCGCCGCGCTCGGCGGATTGCCGCTGATCGCCGAGGATCTCGGCTTCATCACCCCCGAGGTCGAGACGCTCCGCGATCAATTCGGATTGCCCGGAATGCGGGTGTTGCAGTTCGCCTTCGGAGCGGGATCGGGCGCGGAAAATTATTTGCCTTACAAGCATCATCACCATAGTGTTATTTATACAGGAACACATGATAATGATACGACGGTCGGTTGGTTTCGCGCCGATTTCGAAAAATCGACTCTTTCGACGCTTTCGGTCGAGGAATCGAAGATTGAGCGCGCCTTCGCACTCCGATTCATGAACGCCGACGGACGCGAGATTCACTGGTCGATGATTCGGCTGGCGATGAGTTCTCCCGCGGATACGGTGATCGTTCCTTTGCAAGACGTTTTGGGACTGGGGAGCGAGGCGCGGATGAACACTCCGGGCGAGGGGGAGGGGAACTGGTTGTGGCGGTTCCGCGAAGGGGATCTGACCGACGCTTCGCGGGACAGGCTCGCCAATCTCACGGCGCTTTTCGGCCGCTGGAGCGGCGGGCCGATCCCGCTTCAATTCCGCACCCCGCGCGACGGCCTGATCGCGAAACCTTTTGATAATTATTAAAATCATAAAATGTCAACAAGTAAGTACTTGAAAGAGTTTTAAGAAATATTATACAAAAAACTTATATTATACATTGATATTTAATTAACATGATCCGTCTTGATCGAGACGAATTCCGATCGGGCCGAGCTTCGATCGCGCGAGCGATCGTCATTCGACCGCGGATTCTCCGCGTTCGGCCTTGGCGGTTCGATCGAGGGCTTCTCGTTTTCGCTTCTCGGCCTGCGCAGCCGATTCATCTTTGGGGAATTTGGCGATCAGTCGATCGTACGTTTCGGCGGCGTCGGCGTGGCGTCCCAAGAGCTCTTGCGCCTTGCCCGCCTCGAGGAGCGCCGCGGCCTGCCATCTGGGAGCGTCGTATAAAATATCCACTTTCAACAGCGCGCGTAACGCCTCTTTGTAATTCTTTTGATGAAAATACGTTTCGCCGATCATGAATTGAGCCTTCGCCGCGAGTTCGCCGAGCTTGCGATCTTTCAGCACGTTTTGATACGCCGAGCGGGCGTCGTCGAACCGCGCCGTTTGCTGCAGGGCGCGGCCGCGCGCGTAATCGATTTCGGCGACGAGGGGGTGCGCCGGGAATTCGGCGCGGAATGCGTCGGCGAATTTGAGCGCGTCGCTCCAGCGTTCGAGCGCCACCAGCGCCTGAACGCGCCTCAGTCGCGCCGTCGCGATCCACGCCTCGGGGGTGTTCGAGGGTTCGCGTTTTTCGTCAAGGAGCGCGGCGAAACCGCTTTCGGCGGTTTTGGCGTCCCCCTCCTCGAGTGCGATCTCGGAGCGCCAAAAGCGAGCCTCGCGGTTGAAATTGCCCGCGGGAAACTCGGCGATCAGGCGGTCAAAGGCCTTCGCCGCTTCGCTCCGCTTGCCGAGCTCGACGAACGATCGCCCTGTTCGATAAAGAGCGGATTGTATAAGGATATCATCCGTTTTTGATTCACCGGCGACGATCGGCCGCAGCAGTTCGATTGCTTGGTTGAAGCGTTTGGCCTGATAAGCCGATTCGGCGAGGTTGAGCGCGGCGTCGGCGGCGCGGGGGCTTTGAGGAAATGCTTTGAGCAGTCGTTCGAACGCGGCGTCGGCTTGTTCGGGCTGATCGGCGTCGAGGAGCGTCCAACCTTGCTCGGCCAAGACGAGATCGGCGCCGACTCCGTCGATCCCTTTGGGGTGATCGCGGAGGAAATCGGCGTAAGCGCGAGCGGCTTCGGCGGGCTTTTTCGCCTTCGCCAGCAACCGGGCTCGCGCCAGAGCCGCCGGTCCGGCCTGCGCGTCGCTCGCGTACTTGACGATCGCAATCGCGTACGCCGATAACGCTTGATCACTCTTTCCGGAAGATTCGAGTGACAATGCTTTCATGCGAGCCCCCTCGGCGGCGAGGGGATCGTCGGGAAATTCGTCGACGAGCTTGCCGAACGCGGTCGCGGCGTCGTCAAATTTCTTCTGATGATAAAGTGTCCAGCCGTAACCCGAGAGCGATTTCGGCTTGAGGCCGCTCGAAGCGGTTTGGGCGGCGATCGCGAAGAAGGACTCGGCTTGATCACGTTTCTTGGCGTCGAGCGCCGATTCGGCGAGCCGAAGCGCCGTCGGCGCGATCGTTTCGCTCTTGGGAAAACCCTCTTGCAGCTTACGGAAAGCTTCGCTCGCGGAGTCGGTTCGACCCAATTCCCAGAGTGCGATCGCCAGGTACGCCCACGCG
This sequence comes from Planctomycetota bacterium, assembly GCA_021807585.1. Lineage (GTDB taxonomy): Bacteria > Planctomycetota > Planctomycetia > Isosphaerales > Isosphaeraceae > JAKBCQ01. Next base: position 2,465 of record JAKBCQ010000581.1, read on the forward strand.
TGATCGGCGACATCCCCCCGCGGATTCTCCTTCAGATACCGTTCCAGCGGATCGATCGATTCGGCGAATTGTTTCGATTCGAAACGAGCCTGCCCGGTCAAAAACAATGCGTCGCCGGCGATCGCCGTCGCGGGTGTTTTGATGAGCGATTCGAGGATCTCGGTCGATCTGGCGGACTGACCGTCGTCGCGATACGCGAGCGATAAGTAATAACGCGCCGTTTGACCGAGCTCGCCGTCGGGACGACCCCGCTCCAAAAGCTGTGAGAGGATCTCGATCGCCTCCTTCGGCTTCCGCGCGGCGAGCGCCGCGCGGGCGTCGATCAACCGAGCCGCGTTAAGCAGAGGAGAATTTGGATATTTAGATATTAGCTTATCAACGATTTTTCGGGTTTGCTCGATCCTGCGGGCTTCGAGGTCGATCGACGCGGCGCGGAGCAGGGCGTCGTCGGCCCAGGGATCGGCGTGGTATTTCTCGGCGAGCGCGACGAATCGTCCGCGGGCGTCGTCGGTTCGACCGAGATCGCGCGCCGCCTCGGCGGCGTGGAACGCGAGTTCAGGAGCGATCGGCGTATCGGCGAACGACTTCGCCGCGCGATCGAACGATTGAAACGCCTCTTCGGTTTTTCCCTTCGCTCGTTCAACCCGACCGAGAGCGTTCCAGGCCCGCGCCGCGAGGTTTCTCGAGCCGTCTTGAACCAACGGCTTCAAGAGCGCCTCGGCCTGATCGTGCTTGCCCAATCGGCTCAACGCCAAAGCGCGGTCGATCCGTTCGACGGCGATCAGGCGTGATTTGGGAGCGACTCGCTCGACCGATTCAAATGCCGCAACCGCGTCGGCGTCTTTGCCCGCTCGAGCGTGCAAGCGACCGATCTCGTTCCAGGCGCGATCGCGCCACTCGACCCCTCCCTGTTCGGCGAGTTCGCCGAGAACGCGAATCGCTTCGGTCGAGCGATCGATCGCGGCGAGCGCCAGCCCCAAACCGAACCGGGACCGATC
>JAKBCQ010000582.1 GCA_021807585.1 Planctomycetota bacterium
GCGAGGGATTCGACCGACGATCGGTCTCGTTCGTCGTCCGCGCCCCGTTCGGCGCGAAGATCCTTTGCGCACTTTCATTAATCCGTTATCGATTGATCATCCCAGAATATCGCAACCAAGGAGTTCTATTATGTCTTTCTTCCGTACGCGCAATTCCGCCGACAATCGTCCCGATCGTGCGGCTTCGAGGCTTCGTCGACAAGCACGATTCCGACCGGGGATCGATCGGCTTGAGGATCGAGCGCTTTTAAGCGCGATCATGGTGACGAACACGGGCGATTCGGGAGCGGGATCGCTCCGTCAGGCGGTCGCAAGCGCATCGAGCGGCGATACGATCACGTTCTCGCCCAAGCTCGACGGCCAGACGATCACCCTCACGAGCGGACCGATCACGATCAACACCAATCTCGCGATCGACGGACCGGGGGCGTCGAAACTCTCGATCAGCGGAGGCGGAACGAGCCAGATCTTCGTCGCGTTCACGCCGTTCGGCGGAACGCCGCTTAACATCTCGATCGCGGGGCTGACGCTCACCGAGGGGAACGGCGCGACATCGTTCTTCGGCGGCGGAGCTCTGGTCAATTTCGGTTCGGCGGTCACGCTCGAAAACGACGTTTTCTCGAACAATCAGGCCGCGGCCGGGGGCGGCGTCACCGGAATCGCGGGCTCATTGACGATTGATCATTCTTTGTTCATTAATAATCAAGTTGATTCTACCACATTCGGCTACGGGCTCGGTGGAGCGATCGACAATACCGACGGCGATACGCTCATCGTCAACTCGAGCCGATTCGTCGGTAATTCGGCTTCGGGATCGGCTTTTGGCGACACCGGGGGACAGGGAGGGGCGATTTACAACACGTCGGTCGCGACGATCAACAATTCGGTCTTTCAAAACAACCGCACGAGCGTCACCGGAACTTCCTTCGGGCAAAAGCTGAGTCAAGGAGGCGCGGTTTACAGTGCGGACGCCGCGTCACTCAGCCTCTCGGGAGATCTGTTCGTCGGCAACGTCGCCCAAGGCGCCTTGAGCGATTTCTCTCCGGGACAAGGAGGCGCCGTTTTCACTCAAACGACGAATACGGTATCGATTCTCAACAGCGTTTTCGTCGAGAACCTGGCCGCGGGCGGCGTCGCGACGGGTGGAGCGATTTATTTGGATGCGACCAACGATATCAATCCATCGAACACGATTTCGGGCGATACGTTGATCGGTAACTCGGCGGTCGGAGAATCCGTGAGCGCCTCTTCGACGGGAATGGGAGGGCCTGCGCAGGGGGGAGCGATCGCGGTCAATAACGGGGCGAACGTCGCTTTATCCAACCTGCTTCTCGTCAACAATCAGGCGATCGGCGGCGACGGACCGACGGGCGGAAACGCATCGGGGGGAGCGATCTACAACGTCGGCGGTGCGATCACCGTGACGAACAGCATGATCATGAAGAACGAGGCGACGGGAGGAAACGGATCGGGATCGGGGAACGGCGGTTGGGCGCAAGGAGGAGCGATTTACAACGAATTGGGAGCGACCGCGACCTTCTCGAATAACCTCATCATCGGTAACGAGGCCGAGGGGGGCGCGGGAGGGTCTCAAGGCGGAGTCGGCGGGAACGCCTACGGCGGAGCGGTTTACAGCAACGGAACGCTCATCCTCTCATACGATGTCGTCACCAATAATTCGGCGTTCGGCGGATCGGGGCTCGGCCAGGGAATCGGCGGCGGGCTCTACCTCGACACGTCGTCGACGACGACGATCGATCACACTGTCGTCGAGGGAAACCACGCGTCGACAAGCAATAAAAACATCTTCGGAACTTACGGATCGTAATTTGTAGTTCCGATGAGATTCGCGAGATCGGCGGGAGCGGGGACGAGCGCCTCGCTCCCGATCCGATCGTTTCAAAAGTTCTCTCCGAGAAATGCTTACAAGAACGATCCTTAATTTTATTTTGCTCACATTATGATATTTAATGAATGTGGATTCTATGAATCGCTCCGGCGCGCCTTTTCCGAGTTCGGCGCGAGCTCGCGCGATTCGGGCGAACCGAAGCGGATCGATACGCATCGGGATCACGGTCATACAAGCGATATCGGTCGTCGCAATGATCGGTATCGCCCTTAATGAATTCCACACGATCTGAATCCGCGAACCTCTTGACTCGCGTGAAGCCGCCCCTGTATGATCCCATCGTTCTGTGGACTCATTCGATCATGACGTCGGTTTTCATCGTCGCGTCGTGCAAGCGTCGATCGGTTTGGAGACCGATCAGTCGTCGTAGACGCCGGCGCACGAGAATACGTCTCTCATGATTGACAAAAAAATCAATTGAACCGAGCGTCACAACTCGGGCAAACGACCGTAATATTCCGGCTGTTCTTTCGGCCGAAAAGGTCGACGCTTTCACAGGGGAAACCGAGCTTCGTTCTCGTGGATTTTCTTCCACGATCGAGCCCGATTACAGAGCGTCGACGATCGATCGAAACTCCGTCAAAAAGGAGGCGTCGTCGATATCACACGATCAAGTTTTTCAACCGGTGCAGTGATTGTAGGATTCTTGATCGGGAAATAGGCGACCGAATCGTCGCATCTGTTGATTCTTAATTCTTTTCGGTTGGGCTGATTTCCCGAACGTTGGTTTTCCGATCGACCCACGGCGTGGTCGTGCGCGCCCTCGGTCCGATGTCGTCTCTGATCCGGCTTCGCGTCCGTGTTGATCACGCGGATTCGCGATTGATCGTTCTCGCGAGGGATTCGACCGACGATCGGTCTCGTTCGTCGTCCGCGCCCCGTTCGGCGCGAAGATCCTTTGCGCACTTTCATTAATCCGTTATCGATTGATCATCCCAGAATATCGCAACCAAGGAGTTCTCTTATGTCTTTCTTCCGTACGCGCAATTCCGCCAAGAATCGTCCCGATCGTTCGGATTCAAGGCGTCGTCGACAATCACGATTCCGACCCGGGATCGATCGGCTTGAGGATCGAGCGCTTTTGAGCGCGATCATGGTGACGAACACGGGCGATTCGGGAGCGGGATCGCTCCGTCAGGCGGTCGCGAACGCTTCGAGCGGCGATACGATCACGTTCTCGCCCAAGCTCGACGGCCAGACGATCACACTCACGAGCGGACCGATCACGATCAACACCAATCTCGCGATCGACGGACCGGGGGCGTCGCAGCTCTCGATCAGCGGCGGGGGTACGAGTCAAATCTTCGTCGCGAATTCACCTTACGGAGTGACGCCGAACAACATCTCGATCGCGGGGCTGACGCTCAGCGACGGCAATGGACAGTCGTCATTCCTGGGCGGCGGAGCGTTGCTCAATATCAGAGCGGCGGTCACGCTGGATCAAGACGTTTTCACGAACAATCAAGCGTCGACAGGAGGAGCAATCACCGCATACGGCGGGTCGGTGACGATTGATCACTCATTGTTTTTGAACAACACCGCGACCCCGT
>JAKBCQ010000583.1 GCA_021807585.1 Planctomycetota bacterium
ATACGATCACGATATTCACCAAGAACTTGAAAGCGTTCATAAAAAAATGGTCGATCTGGCGCTCAAGGATTCGATCGTGGTGAGGAACCTGGACACGATTCTCGATCGGCGACCGAATAGCTTGAAACTTATACACAGATGTACTCACTTAATGTGTAATTATGCTCTGAATCGATTTCTGGTACTCTTGATTTCCGCCAGATTGTTTCAAGAGAATGGAAATCGTGTGATCGAGAGTGAAACCGAGGTAACGGGCGTATTGAATTCTCACCCTCCCGAGCCGTGCGGCGATCCATGGATTTGTTTGGGGAAGAATCATGAGATCACCCTACGCGATCATCCCTTCTGCTGGACGGGTGAAGGTTCCGAGCGATCGATTCGGCTGAATGCGAACGTCGTCGTCATAAGACACGGAATCGACGCGATCGATATCCCGTGGATTGCTTTAACTCCGTTATCCAACCCTCGGCAAATTCTTCCGTATTATTTGATATAACTTATGTTATATAATGAAGAATAATTAACAAATTATTATTACTTTGGTTCTCGCCAAACATCGGGTGTTTCTCTATCTAGCGGCCGCCTCCTCGAATGGAATCGTTCGAACCGCGACATAATCGAAGGAATTGGAGGACGTACGCTCTCAATTCGGAATTGTAATCATTTTTATAGTATAATATTATGATCGAATCTCATATCAAGGATTCGCCTCCCCGAACTCTTCGATCGCCTTGCACGCTTGTTCAAGCGATTGTTTTTTGTCGATCCGCTTTGCGATTTCGCGCGCCCGCTCGGCGATCTTCGCCGAGCTAAGGATATGCCCGATCTCTCGCGAGGCGTTCTCGGAGCGGTACAACAAAGCCGGAATCGTCCGCGCTACGCCGAGCCGCTCGAGCCTCGCGGCGTTATCGGGTTGATCGTGCGTGAACGGAGCGACCAACTGCGGAATCCCCGCGGCCAAAGCCTGCGCCGAGGTGCCGATCCCGCCGTGATGCACAATCAACGAAGCTCTCGGCAAAAGCTCGCTCAACGGCGCGTAATCGAATCGGCGAATCGAACGGGGAAGCGATTTTGGGATCTGCTCAGGAAATTTTGTGAGCAAGATTCCGCGCCGACCGATCGACTCGCACGCGCGAACCGATTCTTGAAATAAGATATGCGCGTGTTTCATCGCGCTGCCGAACGTGAAGACGATCGGGGGATCGCCTTGATCAAGAAAGTCGCCGAGTTCGGGATCGATCTCGCAAACTCCCGCCTCGTCGAAGAGCGGAAATCCCGTGAGTCGGAGCCGATCGGGCCGGTCGGGCTGAGGGGGGCCGAACCAATCGGGGTAAAGCCCGAGGATCCCCGTCGGCGATTGCCACCAATCGAGCAGAATCCGCCGCGCCGGCGGCAGATCGAGCTCGCGACGGAGCGCGTTGACCTCGCGCCCGACGATCGGATCGACGACATACCGATGCCCGAAGCGAAAGAACGCGCGTTTGAACGAACTCGGCCACCAGCGAGGAATGTTCATATTCGGATACACAGGATGTTCATGCGCGGTGAAAATCGAGAGCGGTTGCAGTTGCACCGTGACGACGGGGACCCCGAGCTTATCGGCCGCGATTCGCGCGCCGAGCGCGATTCCCGCGGCGACGACGACGGTTTCTCCCGGAATGTATCGCTCCGAGATCAACTGATAAATCGGCCTGATCGCGGGGACGATTCCCTGTTCGATCACGTAGCGCAAGCCGTGTTTGGGATGCCAAAGGAGGGGATCGTCGAGCGCGCGACGGAATTCCTCGGCCGTGCCGATTTCCACGTAATTAAGGCCGAGGCGGCGAACGACGGGCTCGAACCAGCCGTTGACCGCGACCGTCACGTCGCGGCCGCGATCGCGCAGCGCCGCGGCGATCCCCAAAAACGGATGGACGTCTCCCGAACTCCCCAACGGAACCAGCAAATACCGCACAAGCGATTCTCCATAAATTATTATTAATTATATGTATAAAGATATCAGTAAAAATAGACACATTATGAAAACGATCGCGATACCCCGATCGCCGATCGGTTCGGCGGGAGAAAACCACGCCGACTCGGGTCGATTGTGTTATACTCGTTTCCCATGTCGTCGCGGAGCGCTTTCGCGGCGTCGGAACGACGGATTTTCGATCGAAAGCGGCGATCGCTCGGTTCGGCTCGGCGCCCTGGCGGGATCGATCGATCGTTTTCGACCTCGACGGTTGGTAACGATGGCCAAGCATTTGTTTGTGACGGGGGGAGTCGTCAGCTCGCTGGGGAAGGGGCTGACGTGCGCTTCGATCGGCATGTTTCTTGAGCGTCGGGGCCTGCGGGTTCGGCTCCAGAAGTTCGATCCTTATATCAACGTCGACCCCGGCACGATGAGCCCGTACCAGCACGGCGAGGTTTACGTGCTCGACGACGGCTCGGAGACTGATCTCGACCTGGGGCATTACGAACGCTTCACCAACGCTCCGCTGACCCGAGAATGCAATTACACGACGGGGAAGATTTACCTCTCGGTGATCCAGAAGGAACGCGAGGGTTCGCATTACGAGGGTAAAACCGTTCAGGTGATTCCCCACGTCACCGACGAGATCAAAAACGCGGTGTTCAATCTCGCCGCCGACGACGTCGACGTCGTGATCACCGAGATCGGCGGGACCGTCGGCGATATCGAGGGGCTGCCGTTCCTCGAGGCGATCCGCCAGATCGCGCTCGATATCGGTCGTGAAAATTGCTTGTATATTCATTTAACGTTAGTTCCTTATTTAAAGGCCGCGGGCGAGCTGAAAACGAAGCCGACGCAGCACTCGGTGGGGGCGTTGCGGCAGATCGGTATTCAGCCGGATATTTTGATTTGTAGAACCGAGCACGCGATCAGCCGCGACGATCGCGATAAGATCGCGCTGTTTTGCAACATTTCGCCCCGCGCGGTGATCGAGGAGCGGGATAAGGAATTCAGCATTTACGAGGTTCCGCTGAGTCTGGTGAACAACGGTCTCGACGAGCTGATCGTCAAGCGTCTCGGTTTGCGCGCCAAGCCGCTCGAGATCGACGACTGGCGCGAGCTTGTCGAGCGCGTGCGTCGGCCGACGTCCGAGGCGACGATCGCGGTCGTCGGCAAATATGTGAAGCATCGAGATGCTTACAAGTCGGTTTATGAATCGCTTGATCACGCCGGAATCGCCAATCGGGCGCGGGTGGTGGTGCGACGGATCGAGGCCGAGGAGGTGAGTCGCGACGGCGCCGAGACGTTGCTCGCGGGGGTCGACGGCGTGTTGATTCCGGGCGGATTCGGCATGCGCGGCATCGAGGGGAAGATCGAGGCGATCCGATTCGCGCGGATGCGCGGCGTGCCGTTTTTCGGCATCTGTTTGGGAATGCAGTGCGCCGCGATCGAGTTCGCGCGCGATGTTTTAAGGCATGAAGACGCCAACAGCACGGAATTCGATA
>JAKBCQ010000584.1 GCA_021807585.1 Planctomycetota bacterium
GAATCAATCAGGTGACGCACCGCGCCGATCCCTCCGCAGCCGACGCCGAATCGAAGTCGCGAATCGAACGCAACGGCGGCTTGGTCGACGTATACGTCACGCTCGTTCGCAGCCACATCACGCCCGATCTGATCACCGTCGAACAAGGCGAGACGATCAAATTCCACGTGACGAACCTCGAACAAACGCAAGACGCGACCCACGGTTTCGCGATCAACGGTTATAACGTCAACTTGAGTATGGAACCGGGAAAAACCGCGACCGCGACGATCGTCGCCGACCGCGCAGGGGTTTTCCCGTTCTATTGCTCGGAGTTCTGCTCGGCGCTCCATCTCGAAATGGCGGGCTATCTCGTCGTGACGCCGAAAGCGAAGGAACAACGCGTCGATCGCGCCATTCCCCTTCCGTCCGCCAATCCGAGCGCCGCGGCGGTTGTGAACCGTGCGATCACGTCGGAGCCGATTCATGATGATCAAGGCGTTCGTTAATCGATTCGACCGGGTCGCGATCACCCTCGTGATCGCGGCCGCGGTCGGAATCGGCGCGGGAATCGCACGAAACCGAGAACGCTCGGGGCGGCGTCCGCAAGCGATTATGAATACAAGCATACATTTGCCCGAGAGACGACCGAACGGACGAAGCGTGGCCGCGGGAACGGATTTACAACCGTTGCTTGAATCGGCCGCGGCGGGCTCGGTCTTCGATCTCGCCCCGGGTGTTTATTCGGGTCCGATCGTCGTCAAACGCCCCGTAACGATCCAGGGGCCGCGATCCGCGGTCATTCGCTCGAACGGAACGGGGATGACGATCGATGTTGCGACCGACGACGCGACTCTCCTTGGTTTTACAATCGACGGCAGCGGTGATCGCCCCGATCTCACCGATTCGGCGGTGCGCGTTCGAGGATCGTCGAACGTCCGGGTCGAAGGAATCAAGGTCGTGAACGCGCTTTTCGGGCTCGTCGCCGAACGATCACGCAACGTCGGCTTCATCGGCAACGAGATCGTCGGCAAAGCATCGACATCGGTCGGCTTAAGAGGAGACGGCATCCGTTTATGGGAGACGCGGGATTCGGTCGTCGAACGGAACCGGCTCGTCGACGGACGCGATATCGTCGTCTGGTATTCGTCGGATAATCGCGTCTCAAACAACGAGGTTCGCCGCTGCCGCTACGGCACGCATTTTATGTACAGCGACCGGGGGACGATCGAAAACAATCGGTATCTCGAGAATGTTGTCGGAATTTTTATCATGTACTCGCATGATGTATCGATTAAAAACAACGTCGCCGCGGGAAACCGGTCCGAAGGCATGGGGCTGGGCGCGAAGGAATCGGGGAACCTCGTCGTAAGGGGGAATTCGTTCGTCAAGGATCCGATCGGGATTTATCTCGACGGATCGCCGTTTCGCCCTCAAGACGCCAATGTTTTTGAAGACAATCTGTTTGATTTATGCGATGCGGGAGTCGTGTTTCATTCGAGCGCCGTTCGTAACGTTTTTCAGGGGAACACGTTTCGCGACAATCGCACGCACGTTCGCGTGGAAGGGCGCGGCGACGCGCTCGGCGTGACGTGGATCGGCAATTATTTCGACGATTACGCGGGCTACGATTTCGATCGCGACGGAATCGGCGACGTCGCGTACGAGGCGCGGTCGCTGTCGGATCGGTTGACGTCCGATCGCCCCGAACTCGAATTCTTTCGAGGCGCCGCGGCGACGACGCTGCTCGACGCGCTCGGCCGCGTTTTTCCGCTGTATCAACCCGAGCCGACGCTCGTCGACCCGCGTCCCCGGATTGCGCCGCGGGAGTTTTAATCGAATATTATGGTGATTATTATGCATATTCATTTAGATCATGTTGTAAAGACATATGGGCGTGTGAAGGCGCTCGCCGGAGTCTCGCTCGAAGTCGCCGGGGGGACGAAGACCGCGCTCGTCGGACCGAACGGGTCGGGAAAATCAACGTTAATTCGTGTGATTATGGGATTGATTTCGTATCAAGGCGAGGTTTCGCTCGACGGACGATCGCCGTATTGGAATCGTTCACTGACGGCGCGGGAGACGGCTTACGCTCCGCAGACGGCGCCTCGAACGGGGGCTACGGTCGGCGAGATCGTCGAGACCGTCGGGGCGATCCGCGAGATCAAGCGGGAGACGATCGTCGCCGCGGCGCATCGGCTCGATTTCGACTTGGACTCGGTTTCAACCAAGCCCGTCCGCGAACTCTCGGGAGGAATGAAACAAAAGTTGATGTTGGCGCTCGCTTTCGCGTCGCCGGCGCGGCTGCTGATTCTTGACGAACCGACCGCGAGCCTCGACGCCGAATCGCGCCGCCGATTTTTTGAGGAATTCGCTTCGATCGCAGGGTCGGCGACCGTCCTCCTTTGCTCGCATCGTCTTGAAGAAGTTCGTCGACTTGTTGATCGCGTGATCGTCTTACGTGCGGGACTCGTCGTTTACGACGGACCCGTCGCCGATTTCATCCGCGACCGATCGACCGGATTGATCGAGATCTACGCCGACGATCCCGATCGATTCCTCTCGCATGGACACGCCGAATGGCTCGATGAACTCGGCTTTCACCGCGGCTCGAACGGCGTGTGGACGAAATCGGTCGCTCGCTCGGCGAAACTCGACTTACTGGAAACTCTCGCGAGCCGATTCGACCGGGATTCGGTCGATATCGTCGCGCGAGAAGTGGAGAATCATGAACAATGACATTGCATGCCGACATGCTGATTGCACGAAAATCGAATCGAAGCCGCTCGATGATCGAGATCGCGATCGCGGCCGTCGTCGTCGCGGCGATCGTCGCGGGGTTCGCGGCGCTCATTCATCATGCGCAATCGCTTCCGAATTCGGTCCAGCCCGTGATCTGGGATAAAGAGAGCTGCGCCGAGTGTAAGATGGCGATCGGCGACCCGTCGTTCGCGGCGCAGCTTCAAACGAAGGACGGGCGAGTTCTCGATTTCGACGATCCGGGATGCTTGATCACTTATGTAAATGATCGTAGTCCGATAATCCACGCGATCTATTTCCATTTGTATAAACAAAGCGAATGGCTTGATAAAGATCGAACGGGGTTTATTTCGAGAGTCCGATCGCCGATGGGTTTCGACCTCGCGGCGACTCGCAAGGAAACGCCCGGGGCGATCTCGTGGGAACGCGCGATCGAATCGGTTCGCAACCAAAACGAACGGCGTTCGGCGGGCGATCGTCGCCGAATCGACGACGACCGTACCCGCGAGAAGTCGATCGAAGAGTAACTCGACCTAATAGAAAGGTGGATTTCGATGAATCGGCGCAGGCGGATCTTGGCGACGGCGCGGCTTGAATTCGCCGAACTGGCTCGGTCGCGGCTGCCGATCTTCTCGTTCGCGCTCCCCGCGGCGATCTCGGCGTTGCTCATCCTGATCGGACTGCGCGAATCGAACGTCCTCGGTTTCACGGGGATGGGGC
>JAKBCQ010000585.1 GCA_021807585.1 Planctomycetota bacterium
TCACGATCGATCCCAAGTCGGTTTCGGCGCATGATGCTCGTTGCCTTCTCGGCTTGATCGTCCGCGGACAATATTTCTCGGTCGCTTCCGCACGATCGGCGTTCGATCTCGAAGAAGGTCGCGGTGATCACGGTATCTACTCGGCTCTCTTCGGTTACTTCTCGGCGCGTTTCACTGGACAGACCGACGAGGCGAAACGATTTCTCACCGACGCCAAGATCAAATGCGACGCTTCGGCTTGGCCTTATCCCATCGTCAAACACCTTTTAAAAGAAATCGATGAAACCGCTCTTCTCAACCTCGCGGTCGACGACGAAAAAAAAACCGAGGCGTACTGCTATATCGGGCTCGATCTCGAAGATCAGGGAGAAAACGAAGCCGCGATCAAGTATTTTCGCCGCGTCAAAGACCTTAATATACGATCGTTTACGGAATACGAGATCGCGATCGCCGAGATCGATCGACTTACGAACATCAACAAATAACAACTAATCCCTATGTGTTTTTATTCTATATCCCTTTCGGAAAACGACGGGCCTCGCCTCAAACCATTAACATATGCAACCATATTGAATAGAATATAATTATGCTAGGGTCTATAATTGACGATACCTGCGATTGACGCCGCTTAATCGTTGCGGAATCGCTTGCTCGGACGATACCATCGATCAAGGGTCGAACATCGCCGCGGAACCTCCCGGATTTTTATGAGGCGAAATGATGTGCGATAATGATCGAACGGTTCGTATCGCGACCGTTCTTTTGACGGCGATTCTCTCGGCGTCGATCGCTCGAATTGAATCGACTTGCTTCGCTCAGAAAGCTTTCAGGGATCGATCGGCGTGGGTCGGCAAATCCGTTTTTCCCAAATCGTCGAGCGTATCACTCTGGAACGACGACCACGAGACCGTGGTGAAACGAGGAATGATCGAAAGCTTTCGCGTTGTGAAGGTCGACGGCGAGTGGATCAAAGTTACAAGTCCATTCACGACGGGCTGGGGATTGAAGTCCGAGGTCGTCGATCTTGATCACGCGGTCGAGTATTATACCGAGCGAATCAAAACATCCCCCAAAGACGTTTGGTTTCTCTACGCGAGGGCATATATCTCTTTCTATTCCGAAGGGAATAACGATCGCGCGATCGAAGATTACACCAAAGCGATCGCGATCGCCAAGGAACGTCACGCCTACATGATGCGGGGACGGGTTTGGACCAAGAAGCAAGAATTTGATAAAGCGATCGCCGATCTCGACAAGGCGATCGAACTCGAACCGACTTTTCCATTCACCTACGCCGATCGGGGCGACGCTTACGTCGAGATGAAGGAATTCGACAAGGCGATCGCCGATTACAACCACGCCATTAAGCTTGATAGCACATATACCTATGCGTACTTTCATCGCGGATCGACTTGGATTCGCAAGAACGAATACGATCGGGCGATCGCCGATCTCAATAAGGCGATACGGCTCGATCCTAAACATATTGATTCTATTATCAATCGAGGATTTGCGCGAGGATTGAAGCTGGAATTCGACAAGGCGATGATCGATTTGAACGTCGCGATTCGACTCGACCCCAAGTACGCGAACGCTTATATGCATCGTGCTATTGTATGGGCGATTATGCGTGATTACGATAAGGCGATCGCCGACGCCGACCGCGCGATCCGTCTGGCGCGCGGATATTCAAGACCCCTGACCGTTCGCGGTCGAATCCGGTTCGAACAGCATAGTTACGATCTCGCGATTCGCGATTTCAACGAATCGATTAAGCTCGATCCATTGAACGCCGATTTGTATTCGAGTCGAGCGAATGCATGGGCGGGATTGAACCGGTATGACAAGGCGCTCGCCGATTGCGACGAGTCGATCCGGCTCGATCCTCGAATCGCCGGGACATACTCCGATCGATCGACCGTCTTCGCTCTTCAAGGTCGATTCGATCGAGCGTTCGCCGACGCCGAAACGACGATCCGGCTCGATCCCAAAAGTCCGACGGGTTATTTCGCTCGCTCCTTCATATGGCTTATTAAAAAGGATTACAATCGTGTCATCGCCGATTGCGACGACGCGATCAAGCTTGATCCCAAAAATTGGATCGGCTATTCCCGACGAGGTCTGGCATATTCGCTTATCAAGCAATATGATAAAGCGATTGTTGATTACGACGAGGCGATCCGGCTCGATCCTAAAATTCCTGATTTACATTTAAGTCGATCGGTCGTCGGTTTGATTCTCGGCAAAGAATTCGCGATATCCTCGGCGCGAGCCGCGGTCGACCTTTCCTCCAAGTACACGAACATCGGAATTTACGCGGCTTTGATCGGGCGTTTCGCGGCGCTCCGGTTGGGAAAAACCGTCGAAGCGAATCGGTTTTTGGACGACGCCAAATCCAAATTCGACGCGACGGATTGGCCCCGCTCGATCGTGAAATACGTGACGAAAGAGCTTAACGAAACCGCCCTCCTCGCATTGGCGGACGACGACGTTAAAAGGATTGAAGCGCATTGTTATATCGGCCTTGAACTTGAATCTCAGGGAAAGAATGAAGCCGCGATCAAGCACTTCCGCTGGGTTCTGGAGCATGGAGATGCGCGATTGAGCGAATTTCCGATTCCGTTCGCCGAGCTCGATCGACTTTCGAAGACCAAGCGATAGAGTCTTCCTCCGCATCATCCACGTGTAGTGTGTCTTTTTGCAAGTACGGATGTTGAACAATAATAATCCAACGTACGAGCGTTTTACAGTCTAAAGAGTCAATTGATTTTCTTTATTTTATTATCGGAAATCTCCGCGGCTGCGAGTCGGGTCGGCGACGATATCGGCTTCGCGGAGGCGGGAGGATCGCGTATGGATCGATCGAAGTTCGCATGTGATAGATCGGTTTATGCGTGGCCGTTTCCGACAGGCGGCGGGACGATTCGGCACGGAATTCGAACCCTCCCGCTATCCTTTCGTGTCGACGACTTGACGGAGATTGGCCGACGCGTTAATTTCAGGATCGATCACGGCGAACGCGACGCGTTTGTTTACCGGAGAGGTGGCTGAGTGGTCGAAAGCGGCGGTTTGCTAAACCGCTAGGTGGGTAATACTGCCTCGGGGGTTCGAATCCCCCCCTCTCCGCTTGCCGCATCGCGGCAAGAGAGGAGAGTCGAGAGAGAAGTTCGTGGAACGAACCGCTCTCTCGGCTCTCCGGTCTATTTTCGACTTTCTACTCTCCTCTTCATGGCCTTGGCTTGGTCGAGAAATCTGTAGGTAAAAAGAACCGCTCGCTCGATTCTATTCTCCGATTTTGACTTTCCACTTTGATCTTCACGACTTTGGCATTGTCGAGCGATCTGTAGGTGAAACGAAGCGCTCTCTCGACTTTCCGGTCTGTTTTCGACTTTCCACTTTGGTCTTCTCGGCGTTGGCGTTGTCGAGCGATCTGTAGGTGAAACGAATCGCTCTCTCG
>JAKBCQ010000586.1 GCA_021807585.1 Planctomycetota bacterium
AACCGCCGATATCGACGAGCGGAAGACGCTCAAGCAGAGCAGCATGCCCGACGGGCTCGTCGGCACGATCGCTCCGGTTGAGTTCCTCGACCTGATCGCGTTCCTCAGCGGATTGCGTTGAGATTGAAAACGTGGGCGAAGCGGAGCGCCCTCTCGCGGGGGCGCCCGCATGTTCGTACGAACCTCGCCGGAAGAACCGGTCGAAGGCTCTATAATCCTTTGCTCTCGACGTGTTTGAACAAGCCCGTCCAAAACACGCCATAAACGGTGATACAAGCGATAACAACAATATGTTTAAATAGGTTCGTATTATATTATGATTGTAGCTAAGAGACGGTTCGCGGGCGGCTCATGGAATAAGAAGGGTGGATCGGCGAACGACGATCGGGACGTATCGCGGATTGCGGCGAACGATTAAAATGAATCGCCGCGGCCGGAGGGGTCGTAAACGTCGAGCCGGACGCTTTGATCGTTTTAAAATTTTATCATACCTTTGAACCCGCCCGATTTTTTATCAAGGACGCCCCCGACGATGTCCGTCGCGATCAACGCCTCGAAACTTCAGGAACGACTTAAACGTGAAACTCGGTGCGACGTTCGATTCGACCGTCCCGGTCGCATGCTCTATTCGACCGACGCGAGTTTGTATCAGATCGAGCCGATCGGCGTCGCGGTACCGAAGACTCTCGACGACGTGATCCGCGCCGTGCGGATCGCCGCCGATCTGCGCGTGCCGATCGTCCCCAGAGGTAGCGCGACGAGTCTTTCGGGGCAAACGATCGGCGAGGCGCTGATCCTCGATTTTTCGCGACATATCAATCGGATCGGCGTGGTCGATCGCGATAAGATGACCGTTCGCGTCGAGCCCGGGCTCGTCCTCGATCAATTCAACGATCATTTAAAACCGCTTGGTTTGATGTTCGCCCCCGACGTATCGACGAGCAACCGAGCGACGCTCGGCGGGATGATGGGGAACAATTCGGCGGGCGCTCGCTCGCTGCGTTACGGTAAGACGATCGATCACGTTCGCTCGCTCGACGTCGTTTTAGCCGACGGAACCGCGACGACCTTCGGCCCGCTCGATCCCGATCGTCTCAAGTCGATCTGCGACCGCGACGACACGATCGCCCGCGTTCACCGCACCGTGCGCGACGTCGTCGCTAAACATAAAGATGCAATTATAGCAAAATATCCAAGAATTTTACGGCGAGTCAGCGGGTACAACCTTGATGAATTTGTGGCGGGATTGCCGGTGCGCGCCGAGGGTTGGGTCGACGAACCCTGGAAGTTCAATTTGGCCAAGTTGATCGTCGGATCGGAGGGGACGCTTTCGGTCGTCACGGGCGCCGAGGTGAAGGTCGTCGATCTTCCCAAGGCTCAAGGGCTCGTTGTATTTTCATTCTCAAATACGATTGAGGCGTTCGAGCGCGTCGAGGAGATGTTGGAGAGCAAGCCCGTTTCGGTGGAGATGCTTGATCGGTTGATCCTGGAGCTCGCCGCGGCGAACTCCGAATACGCCAAATATCTGACGTTTACCGAGGGACGACCCGAGGCGGTTCTCGCGGCGCAGTTTTATTGTGATTCGGCCGACGAGCTTGCCGAACGATGCGAAACCTTGGCGCGTCGCTTTGAGGGTCGCCCTGGAGTCCTCGCGGTGCGCAAGTGCCTGACACAAAAAGCGCGCGACGATTTTTGGAAGGTGCGGAAAGGGGGTTTGGCGATCTTGATGGGTATGTTGGGAGACGCCAAGCCCGTCGCGTTTGTCGAGGACACCGCGGTTTCGGTCGCACGCCTTCCCGAGTTTTACCGACGATTTCAAGAGATTCTCGATCGTCACGGAGTTCCCGCCGCGTGCTACGGTCACGCCGACGTCGGCTGCCTGCACATTCGACCGATCTTAAACATGAAAACACAAGAACACGTTGACGCGGTGCGGACGATCGCGCGCGAGGTTTCGGATCTGGTGATCGAGTTCGGCGGATCGATGAGCGGCGAGCACGGCGACGGACTGGCGCGAAGCATCTGGAATCCCAAGCTGTTCGGGCCCGAGGTTTACGCGGCGTTCGAGGAGGTGAAGCGCGCGTTTGATCCCGAGAATCGGCTCAACCCCGGCAAAGTCGTCGCGCAGCCCGATCCCGGCGCGAACCTTCGCTACGGAGTCTCGTATCACGCCCAGGAGCCCGCATCGACCGTCCTCGATTTCTCGAATCAAGGAGGGTTCGCCGCCGCGGTCGAAATGTGCTCGGGAGTGGGAGAATGCCGCAAAACGACGTCCGGGACGATGTGCCCAAGTTATATGATCACACGAGATGAAGAGCATTCGACGCGGGGTCGCGCCAACGCTCTTCGGCTGGTGATGTCGGGGGCGGTTCCTTCGGAGGGGCTCGCGAACGACGCGTTGTATCACACCCTCGATCTTTGTCTCGAATGCAAGGCGTGCAAAACCGAATGCCCGTCGAACGTCGACGTCGCCAAGCTGAAAGCCGAATTTCTATATCAGTATTATTTATCAAATCCAATGCCGATCGGATATCGATTGATGGGTCGGATCGCGACGGTGAATCGATTCTCGTCGGCGATCGCTCCGCTCGCCAACGGCGCCGCGGGGCTCGGCGTCACGCGCTTTCTCCTTGAGAAAATCGCGGGGATCGATCGCCGGAGAATTATGCCGACATTTGAGTTCAATCACTTGCGTCGTTGGTTTAAAAAACACAAGGTCGATCCCAAAGCGGGAACGCGGGGCGCGGTTTTGTTGCTCGACGATTGTTTCACAACGTATAACAATCCGAGCGTGGGTAAGGCCGCGGTTCGTGTTCTGGAGCGAGCGGGATATCGCGTCGAGCTCGCGGGGCTCGACTGTTGCGGCCGCGCGGCGATCTCGAAAGGGATGGCGCCGTACGCGCGCGATCTCGCCAGGCGGAACGTCTCGGCGCTGATCGGCCGGGTTCGCGAGGGGGTTCCGATCGTCGGTTGCGAGCCGAGCTGTCTTTTAACAATCGCCGACGAATATAAAGATTTTCGGATTGGACCCGACGCGATCGCGGTCGCGGGCGCGACGATTCTCGTCGACGATTTTGTGGCGGATCGCGACCGAGTTCCCGAGCTCGATCTCGCGCCTCGCGCCGGCAAGGCGATCCTTCACGGGCATTGCCAGCAGAAGGCGCTCGTGGGCATGACGGGGTCGATCGCGGCTCTCAAGCGGATCGAAGGGCTCGAAGTTGAAGCGCTCGATTCGGGATGTTGCGGCATGGCGGGATCGTTCGGCTACGAATTGGGGCATTACGAGTTGAGCGTCGCGCTCGCGAATCGCGTGCTCCTCCCCGCGATCGCCAAACGCCCCGAAGCCGTCGTCGCCGCGCCGGGCTTCTCGTGCCGATCGCAAATCAAGGGCCTCTCAACCGCCAAACCGCTTCACCCGATCGAGATCCTTGCCGAACAACTACCGTCAAATAT